>JBEGQQ010000080.1:0-19918 GCA_041180925.1 Actinomycetota bacterium | reverse complement strand
TAAGCGCCCGTCCAATCGCAAGCATTTGCTGTTCGCCACCCGAAAGGGTTCCACCAGCTTGACCAACACGCTCCTTTAATCTTGGAAATAGTTGGAAGCACTTATCTAAATCTTCATCCATTTCAGATTGGCGATCTTTTCTAAAAAATTTACCCATTTCCAGATTTTCTAGAACAGTCATGCCTGGAAATATCCCGCGTCCTTCTGGAACTTGGGAGATTCCGAGGCCAACTCGATCGTGTGCAGCAATCTTGTTGATTTCTTGGCCATCAAAAACTATTTGACCACTTGATACTGGCCGCAAACCAGAAATAGTTTTAAGAATCGTAGTTTTACCAGCACCGTTGGCGCCAATCAAGGAAACGATTTCGCCTTGGTTAACCACGACAGAAACGCCTTTAATCGCTTCAATTTTTCCGTAGTGAACCCGAAGATCTTTGATTTCAAGACGCATCTGTTGGCGCTCCTAAATAAGCTTCAATAACTTTCGGGTCATTTTGAACTACGGAAGGAACGTCGTCGGCAATTTTCTGACCGAAATCTAAAACTGCAACGCGATCAGAAATGCCCATGATCAAGGACATATCGTGCTCGATTAATAAAACCGTATACCCGGCATCACGAATCTTCTTGATGGTATTTGCTAATTCAATTTTTTCGGCAGGATTGAATCCGGCTGCTGGTTCGTCCAACATAATTAATTTAGGTTCCGTGCCAAGTGCGCGTGCAATTTCTAACCGGCGCTGATCTCCATATGGCAGATTCTTTGCTAATTGTTCAGCGCGGTTACCAATTCCCATGAAATCTAGAAGTTCTTGAGCGCGGACGCGGCTTTCGCGCTCTTCCCGACGCGCCCGCGGCGTACCGAAGAGGTTTCCTAGTAGGCCAGAACCTTTGTGAACATCAGTTGCAGTTAAAACATTTTCGAGTGAAGTCATGTCGCCAAATAAGCGAACATTTTGAAAGGTGCGGCCGATGCCAAGTTTAGTAACTTGGTGGCGCTTCTTTCCGGCTAAATCTTGACCTTGAAAAAGAATCTGCCCTGAAGTCAATGGATAAACACCGGTGACGACGTTGAATACTGTTGTTTTGCCAGCACCATTTGGCCCAATTAGCGCGCAGATTTCACCTTTATTGACATGAAAATTAACTTCGTTTAGCGCAGTAACGCCACCGAATTTGATAGTTGCGGCTTTTAATTCAAGTAATTTTTCAGCCATGTTTTATGTGCTCGCGTTTCTTGCGTGGCAACAAACCGTCAGGGCGAAGGTTCATCATCAAAATTAAGATTAGGCCGAATACCAATTGGCGCGCATCCGAAATAAAGCGAATCCGCTCTGGCAAATAAGCCAAAAGTACGGCACCGAAAGCTACGCCCCAAATATTTCCAATTCCACCGAAAACAACGCAGGCAAGAATTAGAACTGAAACGTTAAAGGTAAACATTTGTGGAGCGATCACCATGACTTTTGAAGCATAAATTACGCCAGCAATTCCACCAACAGCAGCGCCAATTACGAAGGACCACAATTTATATTTCAATGTATTAACACCCATTAGGGCAGCTACATCTTCATCTTGGCGAATAGCTTCCCAAGCACGGCCTGGCCGGCGAACCGTAAATCTGCGAATCATCCAAATAGTTAACAAAATTAAAAATAGAACTAGCCAGAAGAAGTGTTGCGGGTTTGGTAAATCAAATTTAACTCCTGCAACTGCTGGTGGATTTGGAATACCTGCAATTCCATTTGGGCCACCAGTTGCCGGAATATTTAGCGCAACGATTCGGATAATTTCTCCGAATCCCAAAGTAATAATCGCTAAGTAATCGCCACGCAACCGAAGCGCCGGTAATCCCAGCAAAACTCCAGCAATCATGGCAAAACCCATTCCAAATGGCAGTACTTCCCAGGCGTTAAAACCATAAACGGTGCTCATGATCCCCATGGTGTAGGCACCGATGGCAAAGAATGCCACGTAACCTAAATCTAAAAGCCCAGATTTACCAACCACAATATTTAAACCAAGTGCCATCAAAACGAACATGCCTACTGGATAAACCAAAACGTTTTCAAATGAAGTAATTGGGGTATTCAAGAAACTAGTTGGGCCAAAACTTGCGGCATAAGGCAATAGCGCAACAATTCCAATCACGATCAATGTAAAGGTTGTTCTTTTTGGACGATTCCAGTTCTCCCAGATTTCGGCGCCTTTATCGCGTAAATTAATCATTAGGTTCTCGTCTGCTGGACAGCTTCACCGAAGATGCCACTTGGTCGAATTAATAGAACTAGTACAAGCACCAAGAAAACCGTTACCGACTTCCATTGTGATCCAAGAATTGCGGATGAGAATTGTTCCAATAAACCTAGAGACAGGCCGCCATAAAAGGCACCTTGCAAATTGCCGATTCCACCAAGTACAGCTGCGGTAAAGGCCGCGATTCCTAATTGGAAACCAACGTTAAAAACGGTGTTTTCGTAAGTAACCATAAAGAAAAATGCGGCCGCGCCAGTGGTTAAGCCACCAATTGCGAACGTTGCAGTAATTACTCGATTTAAGTTGATACCCATCAACTTAGAGTTTTCTTCGGACATCGATACCGCGCGAATTGCTTTTCCGAGATGAGATTTACTTACAAATTGATTCAAAATAATAAAAATTACAATTGCTGCAACGATCGACATCACAGTGTCGATTCGGAAATTTGCACCTTGAAATTCGCCAAAGCTCCACTTTTCAAGTAGGCGTGGTGCCGACTTTGAACGAGAGCCAGTCAAAATACGAACTGATTCAGATAAGAAGAATGATGTTCCGATTGCAGAAATCAAGCTAGCCAAGCGATTTGTACCACGCGCACGTAGGCGACGGTATGCGACAAGTTCGACAAGCATCGCGAGCAGCGCACATGCCAGCATCGAAAGAATTAAAGTGACGACTAAAACGAAGATTAATTGGAAACCATGAAGTGATTTAGCTGTTACTGGATAACCAAAAATTGCAGTTTGCACCAACATCGAAGTAAAGGTGCCAATCATGAAAATTTCTGAATTAGCAAAATTAATTAGACGCAAAACGCCATAAACCATGGTGTAACCGAGAGCAATTAGGGCATAAATCAAACCAAGGGCAGTGCCTTGCAGAAGTAGCGACGGAAATTCCGAAGCTATTACTGAAAGATTCATCGCACCGCTCTCTCTAGTTCTTCGAACCTCCCAGATGGTTTAGAGCTCTGGTGGTCTGGGGAAATATACAAGGAGAACGGCCGCCACACTAGTAAGTGAGGCGGCCGTTACACTTTAAATCAAGGAAAAAATTGAATTTTCCTTATTAGATCTTCTGACCGAAGATGATCTTGCCATTCTTTACGGTGTAACCAGCAACAGCTGCGCCGCCTTCAACGTCTCCGTTGTAGTCGAAGCTGATCTTGTTGCCTGCTACGCCCTTCCATGTTCCTGTTGCTACGCAATCAAGAATTGCGGCACGTGTTGTGTCGCCATCTTTAATGCATGAAAGGAAGATGTTGGCTGCATCGTAAGTAGAAGTTACATATAGACCAGGCACCTTAACTTTGGTTACCTTTGTGAATTCCTTCAAAGTTGCCTTTGAGACTAGACGATCGAATGGAACGTCTGGAGCGGTCATACGTGCACCTTCAGCTGCAGCGCCTGCTAGCTCAGGGAAGATTGAAGTGTTAACTCCGTCTGGACCAGCGAAGATACCTGTGTACCCGTTGTCGCGTGCGGTCTTTAGGAACTTCGCAGCATCTGCGTCATAACCACAGAATAGAACTACGTTTGCACCAGAAGCTTTTACCTTTGATACAACTGAAGTCCAGTCTGAAAGTGGAACGAGAACTGAATCTTCGCCAACGATTGAACCAAGCTTGGCAGCAGCCTTCTTAGCGGTTGCAGCAATACCTGCACCGTAAGTTGACTTATCGTCGATGATGAAGATCTTTGGGCTAGCAACACCCTTTACGCCGTACTTAGCTAGCGCTGGGCCTTGTAGATCATCGTTAACAACCACGCGGTGGAAAACAGGTGATCCGTAAATCTTTGAATTTGGATTTGTTAAGTCAACGTTTGTTGCTGATGGTGAAACCATTGCAAGACCTGCTGCCTTGTATGAAGGAATTGAGTTCTTTGCTTCACCTGAACATGAAGTTCCGATAACACCAACAACTGCCTTATTAGCTGCAATACCAGGAGCAACGTTTGCTGCAACTGTTCCATCGCACTGTGAGTCAGCCTTGATTAACTTAACTTTAACTTTTGGATTCTTTGCATTGTATTGAGCAATTGCAAACTGAGCACCTGGGAACTGATCTACACCAAGTTGTGCGTAGTCACCAGTTAACGGTCCTTGGAATGCAAGTGTCACAGTTTTAGCTGCGTTAGCTGATGGCGCAACAGCAATTGCTGCACCTGCAACTAGAGACGCTGCCGCCACTAATGTCATTACTTTCTTCATTTGTACCTTCCTGTTGTTTATCCCGGGACAGGGAGGCGGAAAGAGTAACTATTAAGTAGTACTTGAGACAAGGGCGCGGGCGCCTGCGAGACGCTGGGAAATGTTTCGATTTGGTAAAAATTAGCGCTCAGGCGCAGCATCGGGTGAAATAACCGCTTCGGCCACTTCTTTCATGGTTAACCGTCGGTCCATCGCAGTTTTTTGAATCCATGAAAATGCTTCAGCTTCGCTGAGATTCAGAGCTTTCATCAAGATCCCTTTTGCTTTATCTACCAACTTCCGAACTTCTAATTTCTGACTTAAGTCAGCAACTTCTTTTGATAATTCAGACATTACTCGAAATCTTGAAGTTGCGACTTCCATCGCCGGAATCAAATCGTTAATTGTGAATGGTTTTACAACATAGCCCATTACACCAATTTCACTTGCCTTCATCACAAGATCTCTTTGACTAAAAGCCGTTAACATCAGAACTGGAGTTGAATTAACAATTTTTTCAGCTGCAGTTAAACCATCCATAATTGGCATATTTATATCCATGATGGCTAGATCTGGTTTGTGAATTTCAACTAATTCAATCGCTTCGGCACCATTGCTGGCTTGCGCCACTATTTCGTAACCAGCTTCAGTCAGCATCTCGACGAGATCAAGCCGAATTAGTGCTTCATCTTCTGCTACCAAAACGCGCATCGACATGTGCCCCGAGTCAGATTTGAACTGACACTATGCAGTGTTTGAGACTGCCCTCTCTACCGTTGGAGTACCGGGGCGTTAATAAGGAGGCGATTATTCTATTTCTGGTAAGCCGGTGCAATTCCATCAACGGCATCGCCGATTCGATGGACTCGAGTTGCATTGGTGCCGCCAGGCATTCCTGGCGGAGAACCGGCAACAATCATGATGAACTCGCCCTTTTTTACGCGACCATCTTTGATCAAAACTGAATCTACCTGTTTTACCATTTCATCTGTCGTGCTAACTGTTGGCGCAATAATTGGATCCACGCCCCAAGTCAAACTTAATCGGTTGTAGGTACCAATTTCAGGGGTAAGTGCAACGATTGGAATTGCCGAACGCATTTCCGACATCCGACGAGCAGATTCACCGCTTGATGTAAATGCAACTAAAAATTTAGCATCCATAATTTTGCCGATTTCGGCAGCTGCTTTTGTAATCGCACCTGACTTAGTTGTTGGCGCATTCTTTAATTGGGCAATTTGATCAAGCATTAACTCTTCGGTTCGTTCGATAATTGATGCCATTGCTTTTACTGCTTCAACTGGAAAATCTCCGACGCTCGTTTCGCCAGAAAGCATTAGCGCATCTGCCCCATCAAGTACCGCTGTTGAACAATCAGTTGCCTCAGCGCGCGTTGGTCGAGAATTACTCATCATTGAATCCAACATTTGCGTTGCCACAATTACCGGTTTTGCTTTATCGCGCGCCAGAGCAATGCAACGTTTTTGAACAATTGGCACATCTTCCATCGGCATTTCAACGCCAAGATCGCCACGGGCAACCATAATGCCGTCAAATGCATCGACAATCTCTTCTAGGTTTGCCACTGCTTGTGGTTTTTCAATCTTTGCAATGACTGGAACTCTGATTCCAACTTCATCCATAATTTTATGGACATCTTTAATATCTGCGGCATTTCTAACAAAAGAGAGCGCAATAAAATCGGCGCCAATTTTTAGGCCCCATTTCAAGTCTTCGACATCTTTTTCCGATAAAGCTGGTGTCGAAACTGCCACGCCCGGCAAATTAATTCCTTTATTGTTGCTTACGGCGCCTGGTTGAATCACTTTGGTAACAACATCGTTTCCCTTAACTTCAACAACTTCTACGCTGACGCGACCATCATCAATCAAAATTCGATCGCCAGGTTTGCAGTCTTTCGGCAAATTTTTAAATGTGGTACCGACGCGTTCTTTTGTACCCTCAATTTCATCAGTTGTGATTGTAAAAATGTCTCCTCGAGCCAGATCATGTGGCCCATTGGCAAATCGACCGAGTCGAATTTTTGGCCCTTGCAAATCAACTAAAACCGCAATTGGTTTCTTTAACTCTCCCGAGATTTTTCGGACTCGGTCATATCTAGTTTTATGTTCGGAGTAATCACCGTGCGAAAGATTGAGTCGGGCAACATTCATGCCAGCTTGGATAATTTCTCGCAATTTATCTTCGGCTTCAACGGCAGGTCCCATTGTGCAAACAATTTTTGCGCGGCGCATAAACGTAATTCTATCGATTTTCTAAACTGTTAACTGACGAGTATTCGGCTCAATTGGTGCTGGGAGTTGCTTTCTGCCGGTTAAATATTCGTCAACTGCAGCTGCTGCGCTACGCCCTTCAGCGATTGCCCAAACAATTAACGATTGGCCGCGTCCAGCATCACCAGCAACAAAAACTCCCTCTACATTTGTTTGGAATTTGTCATCACGTTTGATGTTTCCGCGATCATCAAGTTCAACTTCAAGTTGCTCAATCAGTGCGCTCTTTTCGGGACCAACAAAACCCATCGCTAAAAATACAAAGTCGGCCGGCAATTCTCGAGCAGACCCCGGCACCGGTTCAAATTTTCCATTTTCAAACTTGACTTCAACTAATTTCAAAGCGCGAAGGTTTCCATTTCCGTCACCTAAAAATTCTTCGGTGTTAACTGAAAAAACGCGATTATCTAATTCTTCGTGCGCACTTGAGACGCGATAAATCATTGGGTATGTCGGCCAAGGTTGCGATGCAGGTCGCTCTTCAGTTGGCCGCGGCATGATTTCTAATTGCGTAACCGTTGCCGCACCTTGGCGAATTGCAGTGCCTAAACAATCGGCGCCGGTATCGCCGCCACCAATAACAATTACATGTTTACCCGCAACATTTATTGGTGGCGTTTGAATTTCGCCTAACCCTTGGCGATTTCCCCAAGGTAAATATTCCATTGCTTGGTAGATACCATTTAATTCGCGGCCTTTGATATTTAAATCGCGCCATTTCGTGGCACCTACTGCTAAAACAATTGCGTCATATCTACTTTTCAGTTGTGCGCCAGTTAACTCTTCGCCAACATTAACGCCTGGTCGAAATCTAGTTCCCTCTTTCTCCATCTGTTCCAAACGGCGATCGAGCACCCACTTCTCCATTTTGAATTCGGGAATGCCGTAGCGAAGTAATCCACCAATCTTTTCCGCGCGTTCGAAAACCGCAACTGTATGACCGGCGCGCGTTAATTGTTGGGCTGCGGCTAATCCGGCAGGACCGGAACCAATTACGGCCACGGTTTTTCCGGTTAATCGATCCGGAATCATTGGTTTTACATTTCCGTCAGCAAAGGCCTCTTCTACTGTTCGTAATTCAATTTGTTTAATCGTTACTGGATCGCGATTAATTCCAACTACGCACGCAGTTTCACATGGGGCGGGACATAGGCGTCCGGTGAACTCTGGAAAATTGTTGGTGGCATGCAACCGGGCCATCGCCTCTTCTTTATCGCCCCGCCACATTAAATCGTTCCACTCTGGAATCAAATTGCCCAATGGACAACCGTTATGGCAGAACGGGATTCCGCAGTCCATACATCTGCCGGCCTGCGTTTTTAAGCTTTCAATCGATTGTGGTTCGTAGACTTCTTTCCAATCTTTAATTCGCACGTCTACGGGGCGACGTTTTGGAACCTCACGAGAAAATTTAATAAAACCACGTGGATCAGCCATTTGCTACCGCCTCCATTACATATTTATCTACGTCCAAGTCTTTTGCGGTCGCTGTTTCAATTGCTGCTAGTACTTTTGCATAATCGCGCGGCATCACCAGAGTAAATCGCTTTAAATTTGAATTCCAATCTTTCAAAATTTCTTCTGCAATTTCAGATCCAGTTTCAGCATGGAATTTAGAAATCATTGATTTTAATTCTTCGCGGCGATTTTCTGGCACAGCTAACAAATCAACTAATTCCCCATTTACATTTTGGGGATTAATGTCGAGCACATATGCCACGCCACCAGACATGCCCGCTGCGAAATTACGCCCAGTGTTGCCTAGGATTACAACTTTTCCACCGGTCATATATTCGCAACCGTGATCGCCAATTCCTTCCGCAATTGCGGTTGCGCCGGAATTTCGAACGCAGAATCTTTCACCAACAACTCCGCGAACAAAGATTTCACCAGTTGTTGCGCCATAACCGATTACATTTCCAGCAATTACGTTTTCAGCCGAATTAAATTTTGCCTTTTCATCAGGCCGAATAATTACCCGACCACCTGAAATTCCTTTTCCTACGTAGTCATTGGCATCGCCATATAGCCTGATGGTCAGGCCTTTAGGTATGAACGCAGCCAATGACTGTCCGGAAGAACCATGCAAAGTGATATTTATTGTGTCATCTGGCAGACCGGTCGCACCATATTTTCGCGTTATCTCAGCGCCTAGCATTGTTCCGACCGTGCGATTAACGTTTCGAATTGGTAAGTCAAGATTAACTTGCTCCCCTGATTCCAGCGCAGATTTCGAAAGTTCAATTAATTTATTATCAAGCGCTCCTGATAAACCGTGATCTTGTTTTGTGGTGTTATGCAATGGTCCAGCAACTTCTGGCTTTACCAAAAGTGGCGCCAGATCAAGACCGTTCGCTTTCCAATGATCAACAGCTGCTTTGGTATTTAAATATTCAACATGGCCGATTGCCTCATCGATTGATTTAAAGCCAAGCTTTGCTAAGTGTTCGCGAACTTCTTCGGCAATATATTCAAAGAATGTTTCAACGAATTCTGGTTTGCCGCTGAACTTAGCCCGCAATTCCGGATTTTGAGTTGCAACACCAACCGGACAGGTATCTAAATGACATACCCGCATCATGATGCAGCCAGAAACCACGAGCGGAGCTGTTGCGAATCCATATTCTTCGGCACCTAATAGCGCTGCGATTATTACGTCACGACCAGTTTTTAATTGTCCGTCAGTTTGGACCACGATTCGATCGCGCAAGCCATTTACCAAAAGCGTTTGTTGAGTTTCAGCTAGGCCGAGCTCCCAAGGCGCACCAGCATGTTTAATTGAAGTAAGCGGAGAGGCGCCAGTTCCGCCATCATGACCAGAAATTAAAACCACGTCAGCATGGGCTTTGCTTACGCCAGCTGCAACAGTGCCAACACCAACTTCGGCTACTAACTTGACGTGAATCCGAGCGTCCTTATTTGCATTTTTTAAATCATGAATTAATTGCGCCAAATCCTCAATCGAATAAATGTCATGATGAGGAGGTGGTGAAATCAAACCTACACCTGGAGTTGAATGTCTAACTTTTGCCACCCAAGGATAAACTTTTTGCCCCGGAAGTTGCCCGCCTTCGCCAGGTTTTGCGCCTTGAGCAATTTTTATTTGAATGTCATCACTGTTAACCAGGTATTCGCTCGTAACACCAAATCGACCTGACGCCACTTGCTTGATTGCCGAACGCTTGGAATCACCATTTGGTAGTGGAATAAAACGCTCTGGATCTTCGCCACCCTCACCAGTATTTGATTTCGCCCCGAGCCGATTCATGGCAATGGCTAAGGTTTCATGAACCTCTTTTGAAACGGACCCGTAACTCATAGCTCCAGTTGAGAATCGCTTAATGATTGATTCAACTGGTTCGACTTCATCAATTGAGATTTCAGGTCTCAAGCCGTAATTAAATTCAAATAGGCCACGCAATGTCATTAGGCGTTTACTTTGATCATCGACTCGAGTGGTATAGCGCTTGAAAATGTCATATCGCTTATTGCGCGTTGAATGTTGCAAGGTAAACACAGTTTCAGGGTCAAATAAGTGTGGCTCTCCTTCACGGCGCCATTGATATTCGCCACCAATTGGTAATCGCTTCGTTCCCGGAATTTCGCCGCCTGGTGGATAGGCAATGTGATGGCGAGCGATAGTTTCTTTCGCAATCATTTCTAGATTAATGCCACCAAGTCGTGAAGTGGTACCAGTAAAGAACTCATCTACAAGTTCTTTTGATAATCCAACAGCTTCAAAAACTTGAGCGCCGGTGTAGGAGGCAATTGTCGAAATACCCATTTTGGACATAACTTTAAGGACACCTTTGCCCAGTGATTTAATTAAATTACGAACTGCTTTCTCAGGAGTGATATCTGTAATCACACCTTGAAGTACCAAATCTTCAGCTGATTCCATAGCCAAATATGGGTTAACGGCACCTGCGCCATAACCAATTAAAAGCGCAACATGGTGAACTTCGCGAACGTCGCCAGCCTCAATGATCAATCCAACTTTGGTACGAGTTTTTTCACGAATTAAATGATGATGAACTGCTGCTGTTAAAAGAAGTGACGGAATAGGAGCATGATCCGCATCGCCATCCCGATCTGAGAGAATAATCATGCGCGCGCCAGATTCAATTGCTTTAGAAACTTCGTGTTTTATTTCTTCGATTCGTTTACGAAGTCCGGTGCCATCGGTGGTCACTTCAAATAAACCGCGAATCACATGTGCTTGCAAACCAGGATATTCATCATCCGCATTTACGTGAATAATCTTTGCTAATTCGTCATTATCGATTACCGGAAATGGCAATGAAATTTGCCGACAAGAATTTGGCCCTGGGTCCAAAAGATTATGCTCTGGGCCAGTTGAACTTCCCAAAGAGGTAACCAACTCTTCACGAATTGCATCCAATGGCGGGTTGGTAACTTGAGCAAATAGTTGTGAAAAATAATCAAAAAGTAATCGTGGTTTTTCAGATAGCGCAGCAATAGGTGAATCGGTGCCCATCGAACCAAGCGGTTCTCCACCACTTTTTGCCATTGGCGAAATGATTACGCGCAATTCTTCTTCGGTGTAACCGAAAGCTCTTTGCCGGCGTAGTACTGAAGTATGCGGATAGACAATATGTTCGCGCGGCTGCAATTCTCCGAGGCTAACCATTCCTTCTTGTAGCCATTTTCCATATGGTGCTGCGTTTGCCAATTCATCTTTAATTTCATCATCTTCAATGATTCGACCAGCTTCGACATCAACTAAGAACATCCGTCCAGGCTGTAAACGACCTTTTCGGATCACTTTTTCTTGAGGAATATCTAGAACGCCAACTTCAGAAGCTAGAACTACCAAACCATCATCAGTTACCCAGAAACGAGATGGCCGCAAACCGTTTCGATCTAGTACCGCGCCAACTTGTTTTCCGTTTGTAAAAGTAACGCAAGCTGGCCCATCCCATGCCTCCATTAACGAAGAATGAAATGCATAAAATTCCCGGCGGTTTTGCGGCATGGTTGCGTGGTTCTCCCATGCTTCTGGAATCATCATCAACATTGCATGCGGTAATGACCGGCCGCCCAAATAAAGCAGCTCCAGAACTTCATCAAACGATGCCGAGTCCGAACCATTTTCATCAATTATTGGAAAAATTCGCTCTAGGTCACCAGGAATTAAATCACTTTCTAATAACTCTTCACGGGCACGCATCCAATTTCGGTTTCCTTTTACGGTATTGATTTCACCGTTATGCGCAATGAATCTGTAAGGGTGCGCAAGTGGCCATGATGGAAATGTATTTGTTGAAAAACGTGAATGAACAAGTGCTAATGGTGATTCGACACGTGGATCTGATAAATCTGGAAAAAATTCCTCTAGTTGCCCGGTGGTCAACATTCCCTTGTAAACAACTGTTTCATTTGAAAGTGATGCAAAATAAACCGGCAAAGTGTGTTCGGCGCGCTTTCTTAAACAGAAAACCATTCGATTTAGAGTTAAGTCAGATTCACCCTTTTTTCCAGTAACAAATACTTGAGAAAAATGTGGCATGACAGAAAGAGCAGTTTTTCCGAGTGATTTAGAATTAATTGGCAGCTCGCGCCAACCTAATACAACTAATCCTTCTTGGTCAGCAAGTTTTGCAAATTCTGATTTAATATCTTTTCCTGGTTGGATGAAACCAATACCAGTTGCGTATTTACCCGCCGCAGGTAACTCAAATTCAACATTTTCACGATAAAACTTGTCTGGAATGCTGATCAAAATGCCGGCACCATCGCCGCTATCAGGTTCAGCTCCTGAAGCGCCGCGATGTTCCAAATTTCTTAGTGCGGTTAACGCTTGTTGCACAATTTTATGTGACTTGTCGCGATTTAAAGTGGCAACCATTGCAACGCCGCATGAATCATGCTCGTTCGCAGGGTCATATAACCCAAATGGTTTTGGATAATTACTTGAAAGAGCCACTTCTCACCTGTCGTTATCGCCATAAATTGAAGGGACGACATTGGCCCATAAATTAAGAGCCAAAGATTAGCAGGTCAGATGCCTACGATGTGAACCAGTGAACCAATTCCGGCAGTAATGGCCATTCCAAGACAACCACCGAAAACAACTCGCATCATTGCTGGGAATATTGCAGTACCGGCAACTTTGCCGCTGGCATAGCCGGCTATGTGCAATCCAATAATTGTGAAAATCAAGATTGACCAAGTTTTAGTGCCAAGGGTTGGGGCAAATACTCCGAGAAATGGAATCAAACCACCCAATGTGAATGAGATTGCTGATGCGATTGCTGCTTGCAGCGGTCGCGCTTTTGTATGTTCGAATTGACCAAGTTCGTCCCGAAGGTGAGTTTCCAACGCATCAAATTCCGTCATTTGAACAGCTACTTGTCTGGCTAAATTCTCATCAAGGCCACGCTTTTTATAGATCTCAATCAATTCGAGCAATTCACCTTCTGGATCAATTCTTAAATGTTCTTGTTCAAGTTGTCGATCGGAATATTCGATATCTACTTGTGACCGAACTGATACAAATTCACCAACTGCCATTGACATTGCGCCCGCCGCGATTCCGGCTAACCCTGCGGTGGCGATGAAACTAGTCGCCTGCGCCGCAGCAACACCCATCATCAAAGATGCAGTTGAAACTAAGCCGTCATTAACGCCGAGAACAGCTGCGCGCAGCCAGCCGGCGCGATGAATTCGATGTTCCTTATTGCGTTGATAAACCTCTTCAAGCGACATGCTTCAAGCCTACCTGATTACTTTCAAAAACCGAGTGAGGGCAGCTGCACCAATTACCAGCGCAACAAGTTGATTCACCCGGATGCCAAATATCAGATTTGCCGGATCAATTCGCAATCCTTCAATTAAGAATCGATAGCAGCAATAACCAAAGATATAAAATGCAAATGCGCCTCCAGGTTTCAATGAAATTCGCATTAATAAAATTGCAAGAATGATTGAACAGAGCGCTTCATAAAGAAAGGTTGGATGAAAGTAATCAAAATTTTCAAACCCAACGGGACGCATTTGTTGTGGTATCTCAAGCCCCCATGGCAAATCCGTAGGTTTGCCAAAGAGTTCAGCATTAAACCAGTTGCCAAATCTGCCGATTGCTTGGGCAATTAATAGCCCAGGCGCAATTGCATCAGCTAATTCAGTAAAATCTAAATTCAATTTTTTAGCTTTAAACCAAACAGCAATGGCGCCACCAGTGATTGCGCCCCAGATGCCAAGTCCGCCCTCCCAAATTTTGAAAATATTAGTCCAATTTTCACCTTGGTAATTTTCTGGTGAAGTTATTACGTGATAGATCCGAGCGCCGATTACGCCACCAGGAATGGCATAAAAAGCTAAATCAGAAATAACCTCTGGATTTTTATATCGAGATTTAGCAATGAAAATTGCTGCGCCAATTCCCACAATTATGCAGAGCGCATAAATATGGATAGTTACTGGGCCAATTTCAATTACTGAAATTGAAGGAGTTGGGATCTTGCGATCCATCTAATTAACCTTCGATAGCCTTCTTTAAATCAGCGACAGTAATTGGTTTTCCGTTGACCGTAACGGTTGGCGTGCGATCAATTTTTGATGTGTTTCCAAATGTAGAAACTGCATTGATGAAGTCGACTTTTTCACCCTTTTCAACACAAGTTTTAAATGTTGAAGATTCAATTCCTACGACTTTACCGGCCTTTAGGATTTCAGAATTTTTCCAGAAACCTGAATTTTCAGAGACTTGATTGCGATATACATAAGACTGGAAAGGTAAATACTTTCCTTCATCTGCAGCACAAACAGCCGCATTTGCAAGTAACGCTGATTCATTAACTTGAGATCTTGCGCCTAGAAAAGAAAGTGGGTAGTAAGAAACCTTTGCTTTTTTATCTAGAATCGCATTTGCCAAATATTTATCGTAAGTCTCTTCAAAAGCTCGGCATGCTGGGCATTGGAAATCTTGCCAGACACCAACTTCAGGCACTCCGGTTAGATCTGAATTGAAAACAATCGCATTTTCAGTAGTCACAGAAGGAATAGCTGGAACATCAATTTTTTCTGGCTTTGGTTTGGTTGCAATCGAAAAACCAATTGCGGTCACCACAACTAACGAGACCATGCCAACTACCAAATACTGTGTGACTTTATCCTTCTGTTGAGCCATTTACGCTCTCCTTCGTAAGTGCGAATTTAGAATTAGGGTAACGATATATATAGAGTGCCAAAAGTGCGAAAAATATGTCGCGAGCGATTTCTTGTAGGTACTTTGTTTGCCCAGGTTCAACAGCGCCGCCGCCTCCGAAGCAGCCACAATCTATTGATAAGCCACGCAAACCTGCTTGGGCAATTGCAAGGATAAAAATAACCATGATTACGCCACCGGCTAAAGCTGCAAATCGAGTCGCCACTCCGAGAATCAATAAAATGCCAATTCCGATTTCGATCCATGGCAGTGAGATTCCGACAAAATCTGCAATCGGTAATGGCAGAATTTGGTATGCACGAACCGCATTCTCTGCTTCAGCTGTGTTAAATGCTTTCAACCAACCAGCTGCAATCAATACTCCACCTAAAATTAATCGAGAAATTAAGCCAAGCCATGGTGAGTACTTCTTCAACATATTCCCGCCTTTAATTCCCTCGCTAAAGTTTCCACTTCATGCAACGCTTCATTGAAATCTTTTGCAGATTGAACTTTAGCGATAAATGCTGAGCCAACGATCACGCCATCTGCGAATTTGCTGACAGTTTTGGCTTGTTCTGCGTTTGATACGCCAAGGCCAACCGAAACAGGAATAGACGTCACATTTCTAATTCGGGCTACCAAATCCTCTGCTTGACCAGAGATAGCTGAGCGAGTGCCAGTTACCCCCATCAAACTTGCGGCATAAATGAATCCCCGACATTGCGCTGTGACCTTTTTCAGTCGGCTATCGCTCGTGCTTGGTGCCACTACAAATACCGGATCAAGTTCATATTTCTTACATGCACTTAACCAGTCGCCCGCTTCCTCGATTGTTAAATCAGGTGTAATTACACCTGCACCGCCATTTTTTGAAACAGATTCTGCGAAATTTTCGATTCCATATTTTTCGATTGGGTTCCAGTAAGTCATGACTAATCCTGGAATGCCTAAATCAGAAACGTGCTTTAAAGTTTGAAAAACAGTTTCTGAATTCGCACCGTTTTTTAGCGCTTCATCTGCCGCAGCTTGAATAATCGGTCCATCCATAATTGGATCGCTGTATGGAAAACCAACTTCGATTGCATCAACGCCACCAGCGATCATGGCGCTGATTATTTGTTTTGCACCTTCAAATGTTGGGTAACCCGCTGGTACGTACCCAATCAATTTTTTTCTAGGGGTACTAAATAAATTCTCCAAACTTGTCATTTAAATTCCAAAATAATCAGCAGCTGTTTGAACATCTTTGTCGCCGCGACCTGAAAGATTAATTAACAAAATCGCATCTGGACCGAGTTCCTTACCCACTTTAATTGCGCCGGCTAAAGCGTGAGCAGTTTCGATTGCTGGAATGATTCCTTCGGTTTCAGAGAGTAATTTGAATGCTTGCATTGCTTCGTCATCTGTGATGGCGCGATACTCAGCTCGCCCAGTTTCAAAAAGATATGCATGTTCTGGGCCAACTCCGGGATAATCAAGACCGGCTGAAATCGAGTGCGATTCAATCGTTTGACCATTCGCATCTTGCAGTACATAAGAACGAGTTCCGTGAAGTACACCTGGTGAACCGCCGGTAAGAGTTGCAGCATGAAATCCAGACTCGATTCCTTTTCCACCAGCTTCGAGGCCAATTAATTTCACAGATTCATCCGTTAGAAACCGATGGAAAATGCCAATTGCATTTGAGCCACCACCAACGCAAGCCAAGACGGCCGTTGGTAACTTTCCAGTCATTTCTAAAACTTGTTTCCGAGCCTCTTCACCAATTATTTTGTGAAAATCTCTGACCATTTCTGGAAAAGGGTGCGGGCCGGCAACGGTGCCGAGTAGGTAATGGGTTGTTTCTACATTTGTTACCCAATCGCGCATGGCTTCGTTGATCGCATCTTTTAATGTGCGCGAACCGCTTGTAACTGGGATTACCTCAGCACCAAGTAATTTCATTCGGGCTACGTTTAATGCTTGCCGCTTCGTATCTTCTTCGCCCATATAAACGACACATTCCAAATCCATGAGCGCAGCGGCCGTAGCGGAAGCAACCCCGTGTTGTCCCGCGCCGGTTTCGGCAATTATTCGCGTCTTCCCCATTCGCTTAGTTAATAGCGCTTGACCTAGAACGTTATTTATCTTGTGGCTACCAGTGTGATTTAAATCTTCACGCTTTAATAAAATTTGGGCATTTCCGCAATATTCAGCAAAGCGTTTCGCTTCAGTAATGATTGATGGCCTACCGGTATAAGTTCGATGTAAAAAATCTAATTCAGCTTGGAATTCGGGATCATTTTTTGCTGATTCGTGCGCCGCTGCTAATTCATCTAAAGCTTTGATTAGCGCTTCCGGAACAAATCTTCCGCCGAATTTTCCGAATTTTCCATCCATTTGGCTCATTCTATTGAACCAATCAAGCCCTTGATGTCACCATTATTTTTGACTAGCGCCTCGCCTACCAAAATCACATCAGCGCCATATTTTCTCGCAAAGGCAACTTCACCTTGGAAAGTAATCCCAGATTCGGCGATTTTGATAATCGAATTTGGAACTCGTGGCAAAAGCTCGACAAAAATTTCGTTAGAAACTTCTAGGGTCTTTAGATTTCTAGAATTAACCCCAATAATTTCGGGTTCTATCTCCATCGCTGATTCCAGCTCGAATAGATCATGAATTTCAACTATTGCGCTCATGCCCAATTCTTTTGTAAGCGCGTAATAATCTTTCAATTGCGACTTTGAAATACCGGCGACAATCAGCAGGACCAAATCGGCTCCGTGAGCTCTTGCTTCGTAAAATTGATACTCATCTACCATAAAGTCTTTGCGTAAAATTGGAATCTCAACAACTTTTCGCACTTGGTCTAAATCTTCGATTGAACCTTTAAAGCGACGTCCTTCAGTTAATACACTGATTGCCATCGCTCCATTTTCTTCGTATCGCTTTGCCAGATCTGCTGGATTCGTGATTGGCGCTAAATCTCCTTTACTCGGAGAGGAGCGCTTTACTTCAGCGATAACTCCAAAATTTGATTTTGAAAATTTTGGTTTTATAACTTCTGGCGCTTGTAACATCAATTCTTGAATCTGAGCAAGTGGAATTCGGCGCGCAGCTAAATCTTCTCTGACTCCCGCAACAATCTCTGCAAGTACGCTCATTCGGGCTCCTTGCTTGGATCAATTCCTTTATCCAACTTTTTCCAATCATTTAATTCTCGAATTTCATATCTTTTTGATAACTTAATTTTTCGGCTCGCTAGAATTGAAATGGTAAATGCCACCAGGGCTGAAATGAAGATTTCAAACATTTTTAATCCCATTCGCAGCTGCAACGGCCGCTAAAACAGCAGCGGCTTTATTTATGCATTCTTGATTTTCCGAAATTGGATCCGAATCGGCAACAACGCCCGCTCCGGCTTGAACATAAGCTTTTCCATCTTTAATAACTGCAGTTCTAATCGCGATACAAGTGTCGATATTTCCACGAAAATCTAAATAACCAATTACGCCACCGTAAATGCCACGCCTAGTTGGTTCAAGCGTTTCAATAATTTCCATTGCGCGAGGTTTGGGTGCGCCAGAGAGTGTGCCGGCTGGAAAGGTTGCAAAGAGTGCATCAATTGCCGACTTGGTTTTAGCCAGTTTCCCGGTAACAGTAGAGACGATATGCATAACGTGTGAATATTTTTCAATATTCATAAATTGCACAACTTCGACTGTTCCCGATTCACAAACTCGACCCAAATCATTTCGGCCTAGGTCCACCAACATTAAATGCTCGGCTCGCTCTTTGGGATCGGAAAGTAACTCTTGGGAAAGCTTCTCGTCTTGCACTGGATTATCTGATCGTTTTCGGGTGCCAGCTATTGGGTGAACCATAACTTCGCGGTTTTTAACTTTGACCAGTGCTTCAGGACTAGATCCAACGATGTCCAACCCATCCCCAAAGCGTAGGAAATACATATACGGACTTGGATTCTTTAATCTAAGCATTCGATAAATATCTATTGAATTTGCCGTGCAACTCAATTCAAATCGTTGCGACAAAACAACCTGAAATGCCTCGCCCGCAATTATTTCCTCTTTAATTTTTGAAATTTTATTTAAGTAATCATTTTCAGAAATATTTCTTTTGTAATCTGGAATCTGAGCATCGCCGATCTCAGAGAGAAAACCTGGCAATTCTGCTTTCAATTCCTCTTGCATTCGATCCAATCGGTCATTTGCCAATGCGTAAACTTCATCAACTCGATTATCGGTGCCATCCCAATTAACTGCGTTTGCAATCAAATAGATCGTGCCTTCGGAATGATCCAAAATTGCCAAGTCAGTTGCCAGCATCAATTCAAGTTCTGGCAAATTCAAATCATCTTGCGCAATGTTTGGTATTTTCTCCAATCTGCGAATTACGTCATAACCAAGGTACCCAACAAATCCGCCAGTTAGCGGCGGTAGACCTGGAATTTCAGGAGTTCGCAAAAAAGATAATGCATCGCGTAGCACGATTAGCGGATCGCCAGATTTCGGTGCTGCAGCAGGTGGATTTCCACGCCATGCAACTTCACCATTTTTTTCCGTAAGCGTTACTTCGCTATTTACTCCGATAAAAGAGTAACGCGACCAAGCACCACCATGTTCAGCTGATTCAAGCAAAAAGGTATTTGGTTTTCCCTTTGCTAGTTTTCGATAAACCCCAATCGGAGTTTCCCCATCAGCTAGTAGTTTTCTAGTTACGGGAATAAAGTTATTCGTTTTCGCATACTCGCGAAATTCCTCAAGCTTCATTTTGAATCAAGCTTTACGCTGTTATGAAAGCACGAAACTTCTCCGGTATGGCATGCTGGACCGAGTTGATTTACTTTTAGCAATATGGAATCGCCATCGCAATCAATGGAAATTTCAGTCACTTCTTGGGTGTTTCCTGAAGTTGCTCCTTTTTCCCTAATTTCATTTCGGCTACTGCTCAATTATGTAGTCTTGTCAGTATTGTTTTTTTGTTATTGCGTTTCTTT
>JBEGQQ010000079.1:0-4126 GCA_041180925.1 Actinomycetota bacterium | reverse complement strand
ATTAACTTAATCAAATCTGCTGCGGTAAGTGCCGATGCTCCAGCAACTGGAGTTGTTCCAGGAGTCGTTCCAGGAGTCGTTCCAGGAGTCGTAGGCGATGTAGTACCGGGAGTAGTTGAAGCTGAAGAATCAGTCGTAGGTGTGGTTCCTTCAACCGCAGCGCCAGCAGTTAATTTTGAAGCTGACTTAACGTTGTACTTCTTGAAGTATTTAACTTTTGCCGCTGAATTTTTTATAACCTTCTTCTTCACAACCTTTGTTGCGACGCCACCTGCTGGCTTAATGTCGCTCATTCCAGAAACCGCTGCATTTGATGCAGGAGCAATTCCAAGTAGTGAGGCGGTAATTCCTAGGGCAACGACTTTCTTTACTTTTTTCATAAGGGGCGTCCTTTCACGCTCGTTTCCCTTTAAAACGATTGGCGGAGACCTTTTGTTACAAAAAGTTTTAGACTTGCCGGCATGAGCCCAATCCAGCCATTTCCATCTAGTGAATTTGGCGATGTGATCGCCGCAAATCAGGAACACCAAAAGGGTTACGACCTTCATGGCCTAACTGGCACCGCCAAGAAAGGTCTGGCGATTGTTACCTGCATGGACTCGCGAATTAGTCCATTGTCAGTGGTCGGGATGGAAGCGGGCGATGCAAAAATCTTGCGCAATGCCGGAGCTCGCGTCACTGAGGACGTCTTGCGAACTCTGGTTCTAGGCACGTATTTATTGGGTGTAAATCGAATTTTGATTATGCCTCATACCGATTGCCGGATGGCCAACAGTGATGAAGCTGAAATTCATTCTGAAATATTAAATGAATTTGGAATTGATACCCGATCGTTGGAATTTAGAACTGTTTCGGATCAAATAGCAGCCTTAAGAATTGACGTCACCAGAGTTCGTTCTTATCCCTTACTTCGTGACGGTGTAGTTGTGGCTGGCGCTGTTTACGATGTAAAAACTGGCGAACTAAAACAAATAGACTGCTAATAATAAGATGTATTTAAAGCTGGTTTTAGCTTTAGCCAATTTCGCAGGCGCACTATCGCGCGCTGCCAAAAAAGGTAACGGCGTTATGGTGGCTGGACGAGTAATTTTGAAACTGGCGCCAAATTCGATTGCGAAATTGGCTCAAGGTAAGCGAATAGTTTTAATTAGTGGCACCAATGGTAAAACCACAACAACTAGATTAATTACGGCCGCGCTTAGTCAAAAATATGCAGTCGCAACAAATTCAACGGGTGCCAATTTATTTGCTGGAATTGCGGCAGCGCTTGGCGCTAAACCAAATGCCGAAGTCGCTGCGCTCGAAGTAGACGAATTGGTACTTCCGTGGGCAATTGAAAACTGCCAACCAGAATTAGTTGTGTTGTTAAACCTCGGTCGCGATCAATTGGATCGCTTATCTGAAGTCCGAATTGTCACCAACAAATGGCGCGCTGCGTTAAAAAATCAAACATTGGTATTAGCAAATGCCGACGATCCATTTGTAACCTTTTCAGCGCAATCAGCTGTAAAACCGATTTGGTTTAGTGCAGGCGAAAATTCGCATTTAGATGCGGCAACTTGTCCAGATTGTGGTTCGCTATTGGATTGGGGAAACACCGGCTACTCCTGTAATTGTGGTTTTTCAAAACCAAAACCGGATTGGATTTTGGGCGAAAACATCAGCGCCATCAGTTCGATTCCAGGAAAAGCGGCAGCGCAAAATGCAACACAAGCATTAATTGTTGCAAAAGAATTTGGAGTTCCAGAAGCAGTGGCAAAAGAGGCAATTGCATCAGTAACTAGTGTGCACGGTAGATTTGCAACAAAGAAAATTTCGGATGTTGATTTCAGATTATTGCTATCTAAAAATCCAGCAAGCTGGAAAGAAACACTTTCAACAAGTGCCCTTGGCCCAAAAAATGTTTTATTAATGGTTAATGCCAATACTCAAGATGGCAAAGACACTTCCTGGCTTTGGGATGTTGATTTCACACCATTAAAAGGTCGAAATGTTTTAGTTTCTGGCGATCGTCGGACCGATGTCTCGGCACGCTTAATTGTCGACGGAATTGAACATCAAATTGTTGAAAATGAAAAAGTTGCTTCGGGTTTATTCGGACACGGCGATGCGGACTTAATTGCGAGCTATACCGCATTTCATCGGTTGGTAAATAAATGATAAAAATTATTAATTTATTACCAGAGTTACTTGGAACCTATGGTGACCAAGGAAATGTGGCCATTCTGAGTTGGCGATTAACAGCGCGCGGTATCGAAAATCAAATAATCAACGCCAGTGCCAGAAATCCAATCCCAACCGATGGCGATTTTTATTTTCTCGGCGGCGGCGAAGATGATGCCCAAGTTGCTGCCGTCGAATTGCTGCGTGGTGGCGCGCTGCAATCTGCCTTAAAAAACGGTGCCCAATTATTTGCAGTTTGTGCTGGCTTTCAATTACTAGGCGAATCCTTTCCAGCATCAAATAATCGAACGATTGCCGGTTTAAATCTTCTGCCGATAAAAACCGAGAGCGCTAGTCCGCGTTCGGTTGGTGAATTACTTTCCGAATCAACTTTGCCAATTGGCGCATTAACTGGTTTTGAAAATCATGGTGGCCAAACGAAATTCACCGATCGCCTTCAACCGCTGGGAATTGTGCAGCGCGGAATCGGAAATCATTTGTCCGAAAAGTGCGACGGGGCAGTAACTGATCAAATTATTGCTACCTATATGCACGGCCCGGCCTTGGTTCGAAATCCAGCGCTAGCTGATTACTTTTTAAACCGACACCTTAATTTAGCTGGAAAATTAACTGAGATTGGTGACGATGTTTTTAAGAAGTTACACGCTGAGCGCGTCGCAGCGACCAGATAGTTGTTGGCGCTGGATTATTGTAAAAATCTTTAATTGATCTTTGTAACTCTTTAGGTTTTTCTTTTACAAGTGCGTGTGAAGCACCTTGAATAATATTTAATTGCGCTTTTGGAATATTTTCATAGATTTCAATAGTGTGTTCGTGACGAACCACATCATCATCGCCCGCAACAACCAATGTAGGACAATCAATTTTGCGCAGCTGCTTTAGCGTCAAGTTTGGTTCAACTTTCCAAATTTTGTGCATTTTCTTGATTTTTTCATCCAAGGTGTGTGCTGGATCTGGTGAGATTTTTGCGTAATTAGCTCGATCTTCATCAGTCGGTGGCGTATTTGGAATCTTAAAATCGGACATGTCATAGTGGTAATTGGCGCCAATTAAAACAAGTGAATGCACTAAATCTGGTCGTTTAATTGCCACCATTAGAGCGATGATGCCGCCGTCGCTATAACCAATCAAATGAGCTGGCGCTTTAATTACATCTTCGATGTACGCAATCGCTTCGCTAGTTTGAAATTCAAAATGAAACGAATCTTTGGCATCTGGGCTGCGGCCATGGCCAGTGCGGTCATAAGCAAAAACTTTTCTGCCACGAAGCGCGGGTAATACATATTTGTCGAAGCTCTCGGTCCGACTAAGGCCACCGTGAAGTAGGAGCACTGGTTGGCCAAAGCCAAATTTGCTGCTGTGCCAAATTTTTTGCCCGCGGAGATCGATATAAGAACGCTTCATATAAGTAGTAAGTGTAGAGAAAAATTATGTAAGGATTACGCCGTGCATCGTTTCAATCCAGAGGTCGAAGAGGTCGCCGATGAAATTTTGGCTTATGCCCTCGAGCGGATGCGGATTGAACCACCATTAGATGGGCCGCTAACGCCGAAAGAGTTATTAGATCGAGTTGGTCAAACGATTACCGCAAAAGGTCTAGGTGGAATTCCAACACTTGAAATATTTAAAGAGGTTTTAGCAAAAGCTTGTATCTCAACCGATCACGAAAGATATTTAGCATTCATTCCAACTGCGCCAAGTGAATACGCTTCACTATTTGATGTAGTTGTATCTGCAGCTTCCATATATGGTGGATCCTGGAAAGAGGGCGCTGGTGCCGTATTTGCGGAAAACCAAGCGCTGCGTTGGTTAGCTGATTTAGCAGGTTTTCCAGAAACATCAGGTGGCGTATTTGTTTCGGGCGGAACAGTTGGAAATTTATCGGCGCTGGTAGTTGCGCGCGAAGATGCGCGGCGCAATCATCCAGAACATAAAGGTAAAT
>JBEGQQ010000078.1:0-5880 GCA_041180925.1 Actinomycetota bacterium | reverse complement strand
AGCAGGGTTACTACGTATATGCCTGGGCTGAAATATCACCAGTGATAGATCGCTTAAGAATTATGACCTACGACTATTCAGTTTCAAAACCTGGTCCAATCGGACCGTTATCTTGGATCGAAGACACTTTGTCATATGCAGTTAAAGTCATTCCCGCTTCAAAAATATATTTAGGGTTAGCTGGTTACGGTCGAGATTGGGTGACTAGCGTTTCGGGAGTTTGCCCATCTAACGTCGCCTCTGTTGTAAAAGTTGGCGCAAAAGCTGCAACATTTATTATGAGCGATGCCGTGTCGCTTGCAACATCGTACGGCGCAGTTCCGACATATAACGAACAATTTGGCGAGGTTACCTTTTCGTATCAAAAAACATATAACGGAACAACAACTACAGGATTGTCAACAAGTTGCACCGCAAATCGAACTGCTTGGTATCAAGATTCAAGAAGTTATTTAGCGCGGGCACAATTAGTTGCCAAATATCGCTTAGGGGGCGTTACAGCTTGGACTTTAGGAATGGAAGATCCACTTGCCATGTCTAGTATTAGACAAGTTGCGACATCAATTGCACCAGATGAAATCGTCGGCAATATTGCAATCAGCGCCGAAGAACTGAGCTATGGTCAAGTGGCCACACTTAGTGGAATTTTCACTCTTGCAGATAAGGCACCAGTTTCAGCCTTACCGGTAAAAATTGAAGTAAAGGCAAATAATGATCAGAGTTGGCGCGAAGTTGGTCAATTAATAACTAACCAAGATGGAAACGTAAATACTCAAATATTGTTAGGAAAAAATCAGCAAATTAGATTAAGGAGTGAAGGCACTTGGGAGCGCCTCGAAGGAATATCTCCAGCCAAGATTATTAAAGTAAAACCAGTATTAACAATTGATGCCCCAATATCTGTTTTAAAATCGCAATTAATTTCAATTACCGGAAATATTTCGTCAAAGATTTCAACCAAAATAAATCTGGAAACGTTAGTTGGAAATAAGTGGAAAGTAGTTCAAAGTACTTCAAGCGGTGAGAACGGTAACTATCTTTTCAATACTGAATCAAGTGTCCCAGGTTTCGTTAAATATCGAACTAACGTGCTAGAAAGCGATTCCTTGGGAGCCGCTACCAGCTCCGCTGCTGTTGTCGTTATTCGTGAATAAGAGATAATTAGCAGATGGTTAAGACCTCCGACAAACTTGAAGAAGAGTTACGCGCAATCTTCAATGCCGATCGACTTTGGGTCACAGTTGTTTGGGATGACCCAGTAAATTTAATGTCTTACGTAACCTTTGTATTCATGGAACTTTTTGGATACTCGAAAGAACGCGCTACTGAATTGATGTTGAAAGTTCACAACGAAGGCAAAGCAGTAGTTTCAACTGGCTCGCGCGAAGAGATGGAGCGAGATGTGCAACGATTACATGAGTATGGTTTGTGGGCGACTATTTCCCGTGAAGACATTTAAGAAGCAATCAGGTTCAATCAATGACTGAATCAGGTTTTATTCGCCATGGTGCTAATCAATACACCGCAAAATTTTCAGATTCTGAGAAAGAAGTATTAATTAACTTAAGTGAACAAATTATTGAATTGTTAGGCGAAAGATCCGATCACTCCCATTCTGATCCTTTAGCTGCCATGGTTGGTATTACTTCACACGATAACCCGCCTGATGATGAAGTTCTTTTTAGATTATTGCCAAATGCCTATTCTGATGACGAATCAGCAGCAGAATTTCGAAGATATACCGAAGCAACTTTGCGTGAAAAGAAGCGAGCCCATGCGATGGCGGTGCGATCACATTTAATTAATGCGTCTGATGGCGAAGTTGATTTAGACCATGACAGTGCAATGGGGTGGCTTGGCGGCATTAATGACATTCGCCTCGCTTTGGGTGTGCGATTAAATGTAGAAGAAAATTCTCACGAAACATTGGAATTATTGAAACCAGATGATCCAATGCGACCGGTATATGCGGTTTATACCTGGCTCGGTTGGTTACAAGATTCCCTATTACAAGCGTTGATGAATGATGCTTCGGAAAATGAATAATTTTCGCGAGGTAGAATTCACCGCGTGAGCGATTCTCCAATCGGAATATTTGATTCCGGAGTCGGTGGTTTAACCGTTGCGAGAGCAATCCTCGATCAATTGCCAAACGAAAATACTATTTATATAGGTGACACGGCTCGTGGTCCATACGGACCACGACCAATTGCCGAAGTTCGCGAATTTGCGTTAGAGATTATTGATTTTCTAATTGCCAAAGGTTGTAAAGCGATTGTGATTGCCTGTAATTCGGCGAGTGCGGCAATGCTTCGAGATGCGCGGGAAAAATACCAAGTACCAGTCATCGAAGTAATTCAACCAGCTGCCAGACGGGCAGTTGCAGCAACTCGAAGTGGAAAAGTTGGTGTAATTGGTACTCGAGCAACAATCGATTCCGGTGCATATTTAGATGCCTTTGCTGCTGCACCACAATTGGAAATTACATCCGTTGCCTGTCCAAAGTTTGTGGAATTTGTTGAACGCGGTGAAACAACTGGTACTGCAATTACTTCACTTGCTAAAGAATATTTACAACCAGTTATTGATGCAAAAGTTGACACCTTGGTTCTTGGTTGCACACATTACCCGCTGCTAACCGGTGTGATCTCATATGTTGTTGGCGAAAATGTAACTTTAGTTTCAAGTGCTGAAGAAACCGCGAAAGACTTATATCGGGTATTGGTAGAGAAAAATTTGCTTCGCACAACGAAATCAACCCCAGCCACTCATGAATTTTTGGCCACGGGAGACTCAACTCAATTTGAATCATTAGCTAAGCGATTTCTAGGTCCCGAAGTCACTAAAGTTGCACACCAAGATTTGAAATATTAAGTAAATCCAATCGATAAGAATTGAAGGAATCAGAATGTCAACACGAGTAGATGGCAGAACCAATTCACAGCTGCGCGAAATCAAATTCACTAGAAATTGGTTAATCAACGCCGAAGGGTCAGTGCTAGTTGAATTTGGCAATACTCGAGTTCTATGCGTTGCATCTTTCTCGCCAGGTGTACCACGTTGGTTAAAAGATTCTGGAAAAGGTTGGGTAACTAGTGAATACTCAATGTTGCCACGTGCGACACATACTCGTTCAGATCGCGAGAGCGTAAAAGGAAAACTCGGTGGACGTACTCAAGAAATTTCGAGATTAGTTGGAAGATCAATGCGTGCAGTAGTTAACATGAAAGAACTTGGCGAAAATACAATTGTTTTAGATTGCGATGTTTTACAAGCCGATGGTGGAACGCGCACCGCAGCTATCACTGGTGCCTATGTTGCATTAGCAGATGCACTTCGGTGGGCTAAAGAACAAGGTCATTTATCTGCTGCCGCGAAACCATTAAATGATTCTGTCGCTGCGGTGAGCGTTGGAATTGTTAATGGAAAACCAACCCTTGATCTTTGCTATGAAGAAGATGTTGCCGCAGATACCGACATGAACGTAGTTTGTGCCGGAAATGGTGATTTTATTGAAGTACAAGGTACCGCCGAAGGCGCACCATTTGATCGTTCATTGTTAAATGAATTGTTGGATTTAGCGGTAGCTGGTTGCGATCAATTAAGAAAATTACAACAAACAGCGCTAGATAGTTAATAATCGGTAAGTAAATGCAAGTAATTTTGGCAACTAAAAATAAAGGCAAAGTTGTTGAACTCCAACGCATTCTTGCAGAATTTCCTGGAGCAGAAAAATTAGAAATAATCAGTTTAGAAAAATTTCCAGAACTTCACGATGTAGAAGAGACTGGCACAACTTTCATCGAAAACGCGTTATTAAAGGCGCATTCAATCGCAGATGCAACAGGAATAGCAGCAATTGCCGATGACAGTGGAATTTGTGTTGATTTTTTAAATGGCGCGCCGGGAATTTTTTCGGCTAGATATTCAGGAAACGGGGATGCTGAAAACAATCAAAAGTTAATAAAAGAATTGGAAAATGTGCCAGATGAAAAGCGAGGTGCGCATTTTTATTGTGCAGCAGTTTTCGTCACCCCGGCAAGTTCGGGCTCTAAAATTGAATTAATAGCTGAAGGCAGATTTGAAGGCAAGATTGGGTACGAAATTCGGGGCAGTGGCGGATTTGGATATGACCCACTTTTTATTCCAAATGAGCAACCAAATTCTGGAAACGGAGAGGGTGATTCCACTCGTACCAGCGCAGAATTAAGCGCACATGAGAAGGATTCAATCAGTCATCGCGGAAAAGCATTGCGTTCGCTAGTGCCGAAGATTCTGGCTAGCGATTTACTGAGGTAGCCTTCTCCTTAGGAATTTATCGTTAATTAAGGAGTTAATGTGGCTGCAAAGAAAGCCGTAAGAAAACCTGCTAAAAAGACTGCTAAAAAAATCACTAAAAAAGCAGTTAAAAAAACCGCAGCACGTAAAGCTGTTAAAAAATCAGCAGCGAAAAAAGCACCTGCCCGTAAGGCAGTCAAGAAGTCGGCAACGAAAAAGCGCACCACTTCTTCAATCACCGTGCCACCAGTTCCAGTTTCAAGTAGACCTACTACTTCAATAGCACGTCCAGCAGCGCCTCTTTCTTCAGCGCCACGTCCTACTGCAAAGAAATCAGGATCTGGAAATCGTGTTGTCTTAGCGGTTTTAATTGGAATTGTTTTGCTTGGCGCAATTGTGTTGTCTCAAGGTAATGGAGATGACGAAAAAGGTGCTGCTCCAAAAATCCCAACCCAATCTGAGAGCGCTGCTCCGATGGAGTCTGCTTCTGAATCTGCAAGCGAAACATCGACTGCAACTGGCAATGGCGTAGCACCACTTGGCATCGTTGCAAAGTACACAGCAGATGGTGCAACAATTTTCTGGAAAGAAGCAGAAGTTACAGATGGTCTAAAGGGCTACAGCGTTGAAACTCGTGCCAATGGTGGCGAGTGGAAGAAAATTGCTGATGTTGAAATGGGAACTTTGAAATATGATGTAAAAGTTACCGACACAGCTGGCTGGATGTCTTTCCGAATTTCATCTGTTTATACAGATGGGCAAGTTGTACCTGGCAAGGTCTTTGGTCTGCCAGGTCAATACGAATAATAAAAGTTAAAACAAAACTTAATAAGTTTGAATTGAATAGCCGACTACGGCAAATGCGCAGTAATTGCATTTACGTAGGCGGCTATTCCTTTTGGTACTAAATGGACTCCATCTGGTGCGAAGTAGTCATCGTGATTTTCTGAAATTCGCTTCCAATCAATTAATACCGTTTGCGGATATGCGCTTGCTACCGCAGCAATCAATTGGTTATTTTGATCGCGCCAACCACGCGGCACGGCAGTGTTGACCACAATAATCTTTGGTTGATCTTTTAACTCGGTGAAAATATCTTTTACCTCTTGCGCTGTTAGTGCATTGTTATTTCCCAAATTAAAAATAATAGTTTTGCCAACCATTTTAGATTTGTCACGACGGATTACATCTAATAGTTCTTTCGCCTGACGGCCAACTCGGGCATTGATTAAACCGATGTGAAACTTACTATCTAGTTCACTGCGGATACCTAAAATTACAGAATCACCAGTAACCCAGATACCTTCTGTAACCACTTTTGTTTCAGCTTGCTGTGTTTTCATTAAATCTCGAATAGCTTCCTGATTTTCAGCATCAATTCTGATGGCATTAATACTGATTGCAGTAAGTGCGGTTGAGATGGTTAGGAATAGGGCAAGCGCAGTTAATTTTTGATTGCGCTGAACATCTTTTGTTCGGTATTTCATGCCGCGAACCCAATTTGAAAGCACGCCAGCACGAATCGGTAATTCAACCCACCGCAGAGAAATGTCAGCTAAAGCAAATACCACCAAGACTCGGAAAAGATATAGCGCCCAAGTT
>JBEGQQ010000077.1:0-14349 GCA_041180925.1 Actinomycetota bacterium | reverse complement strand
TTTGGCTAACACCTGGCGTCATTGAAACAAATGTTGGTTATCAAGGTGGTTTAGTTGAAAATCCAAATTATGAAATGGTATGCACCGGAAAAACAAATCACGCAGAAGTAGTTCGTGTGGTGTTTGATTCAAAAAAGATTTCATACCACCAATTACTTGCAATCTTCTTCGAAATGCATGATCCAACCTCACTCAATCGCCAAGGCAACGATGTTGGAACTCAATATCGAAGTGCAATTTTTACCACATCAGATGAACAAGAAATATTGGCAAAGAATGCAGTTCGAATTTACCAACGAGAATTAGATAAGCAAGGCATCGGCAAAATTGTTACTGAGATTGCCCCAGCAAAACAATTTAAGTTTTGGCCGGCTGAGGAGTATCACCAAAAATACTTAGAGAAAAATCCAAACGGCTATGATTGCCATTCGAGCGTCGGAATAAAGTTCCCATTGGTAAATGATGATGAACTCAAGAATCGGCTGGATTCACTTTCCTATGATGTTTTACGCAACGCAGCAACCGAGCACCCATTTACTGGTGAATACACTGATACGGAAACGCCTGGAATTTATAACTGCAAAGCTTGCGGCGCAAAATTATTTGAAAGTAAAACAAAGTTTCATTCTGGTTGTGGCTGGCCTAGTTTCTATGCGCCAATTGAAAATGATGCAGTTTTGTTAATTGAAGACCGTTCGATGGGACTTGGAGTTCGAACCGAAGTTCGCTGTGCAAATTGCAATTCACATCTTGGCCACGTATTTGAAAAAGAAGGGTTTGATACACCAACTGATGAACGTTGGTGTATCAATTCGGTTAGCTTGGAATTGAAACCAAATTAATCAACAGCTCGCCAGCAATACCAGGCCACTACCGAACGATAAGGTTGAAATTTTTCTCCCTTTTTAAAAAGTTGTTCGGGGGCGATTTCTTCTTTTAGGCGATTAATTTTTTCCCAACCTCGGCGCACGCCCAAATCTCCAACCGGCCAGATGTTCAATTTTCCAAGTTGAAACATCATAAACATATCAACGGTCCACGGACCAATGCCCCAAAGTTTGGTTAATTGCTCATAAATTTGCGAATCTGGTTTCGAATCAATATTTTCTAAATCGAGATTCTTTGCTGCTTCGGCAAGACCCAAGATGGTTTTTGTTTTTGCCGCCGAAAGTCCAACGTTCCGAATTTCTTCGATATCTGAACTCAGAATCCGTTTCGGCGTTATTTTTCCAACTTGATCAATAAATCTTTTACTAATCGTGTTAGCTGCTGCGGTAGCTAATTGTTGCGAAATCACAGATAGAACTAAAGATTCAAAATTACTTCGACTCTTCGGTGTTGCCCCCAAGTCACAGAGTGGAGCCGTAGCGATAATTCGACCTAAGTTTTTATGGCGCTCGGCTAAGTCCGCAACAATCTGACTCATTTCTCGAGCGTTAATCACCCATCTAATGTATCGTGCCGCTCGTGAGCGAAAAACTGATGCCGCTTTCGCTATCTGAAATGCGAACCCACCATAGCGAAAAATGGCGTGGCTTTCCTGAAGATGTTCTGCCATTACCCGTTGCCGAAATGGATTTCCCAATCGCAAAGCCGATTCAGGATTTGTTAATTGAGATGATCAAACATTCCGATCTTGGATATTTAGGTTCGATACCCGAATTAGGAGTCGAATTTGGTAAATTCGCAAAGCGTCGCTGGAACTGGCAGGTTATTCCAGAATATGTACGGTTAGCGACAGATGTTGGCGTCGGTATGGTCGAAGTTTTACGAACCATCGCAAAGCCAGGAGATCGAGTTCTAATAAATTCACCGATCTATCAAAATTTTTATAATTGGCTATCAGAAACTCAGATGAACATTTTCGATGTCCCATTTAAAGAAAGTGAAAATTCGTGGGAATTAGATTTGTCAGCAATCGAAGAAGCTTATAAAGCCGGAGTTCAGGTTCACGCACTCTGTAATCCGCACAACCCATTAGGTCGGTTATATTCTCGAAACGAATTGGTTGCGATAGCTGATCTGGCCGCGAAATATGGGGTAATCGTGCTAAGTGACGAGATCCATGCGCCGCTTACCTATGATTTTAGTAAATTTATTCCGTTTTTATCGGTAAATGAAAATGCGGCAAATGTTGGAATTGTTGTTACTTCCGCAAGTAAAGGGTGGAATTTAGCGGGGCTCAAATCAGCGATTATTATTACCCAGGTCGAAGAGCGCCATAAACAACTAGATCGACTGCCGATGGCAGTTCATTTTCGATCATCACTTCTAGGTGCATTCGCTGCGGTAGCAGCCTTCAGGGATGGTGAAGCTTGGCTAAATTCAGCGGTGGCAACTATCGAATCTAATGCCCAGCTTCTTGCCAACCAGATTCAAAGCCAGGTTCCAGCAATTAAATTTAAAATGCCGGAATGCTCCTATTTGGCCTGGCTGGATTGTTCCGCGCTTGGTTTAGGGGATGACCCAGCAAAAGTTTTTCTGGAGAAGGGCCGGGTGGCGTTTAATTCAGGAGTTATCTACTCGCCACACACGCCACAATTTGTTCGCTTTAACTTTGCTACAAGTGAATCTGTAATCACTGAGGCGATAAATCGAATCTTAAAAAGCCTTTAAGCCGCTAGAATTATTAGCATGCTAAAGGCAATCCGTAGACTCTTTGCTGGACTCGCCTTCTTTGTGCTGGCATTTAAAGCCGTAGGGTCATTTTTATCATGGGTAGAAAAGCAAGAAGATACTCCGTCATCTGTTTGGACCGATGATGATGAATTTGAGGACGCTCAGTGAACATTGTTTTTCATGCCCGAAAAGCAAACCTCGCTGAAGATTTTAGAAGTATTGCCTCAGAAAAATTAATTGCACTAAAAAGATTTGCAGTATCAATTGACAGAGTTGAAGTTGAAATTATTCACGAACAGAATCCGCGCCAAGGCAAACACAGACATAAAGTAATTCTTACCTCTCACGGAAGTGGACCGCTAATCAGAAGCGAAGCTTCCGAATTCAATGATGTGGCCGCATTCGATCAGGCTGTGAAAAGCTTTGAGTTACAGCTTCGCAAAGTTCACGAACGCAGCAAAGCACACAATCGCGATTCGATTAAGAATTTTTCCGCGTAGCAACCAAGCTGGTAATTGTTGTAATGGTCAGCGTCAAAATAATCACACCAAGACTTAATTCAATTCCAATCTCTGGAGTCTTAAGTCCCAAGCCGTGAGCGGCTTCCAGAATCATTTTTACCCCAATGAAAGCCAAAATTATCGATAGGCCACGGGATAAATGTATTAATCGGGACATGAGACCTTGGAGTAAGAAATAAAGTTGGCGCAAACCCATTAAGGCAAAAATGTTTGCTGTCGCCACAATGTATGGATCTTTCGTGATTCCAAAAATTGCCGGAATCGAGTCCAAAGCGAAGAGTAAATCAGTGGTTCCAACTGCAACTAAGGCAATTGTGAAATTGCTTGCGCCACGTTTGCGTAAGAAAGTAACTACGCGCCCGTGTTCGATGTGATCGGCCTCTTCCTCTTCGCTTTCTTTGACTAGTTTCACTGCTGTGTAAATCAGGAAGGCGCCAAATAGGAAGAAAATACTGGTAAATCTTGAAACTAAGGCGGCACCAGCCAATATGAAAACTCCGCGCATCAAAATCGCAATCAAGATTCCGTAAAGTAAAACAAGTTGTTGCTTCTCTTTGGCAACTTTTAATTTTGAAAGAATTATTACGAAAACAAATATATTGTCGACCGAAAGCGCATATTCGGTCAACCATCCAGCAAAAAACTCACCCCGGGCAGTTGGTGAATCAACAAAATTATCAATTTGGGTTCCAAAGAAAATTGCGGCCGCAACATAGAAAATTGTCCAGCCGGCAGCTTCGCTCATCTTGGTTTCACTATTTCGGCGGGCAATCGCGATTGCCAAATCAACAAGAATTACTAGCGCCAAAATGCCAAGCGTTATTTCCCAGGTATGTAAATTTGCCATTTCGGTATCTTACTTGACCTTAGATTCAATTTTACGAAGGAGTTCGTGTAGCTCCCTTTGAATTTCCTGAATTTCACGAAGCTCTTCTTTGGCTATTTCAAATTCCTTTATTGAAGCTTCATGAGTCTCTTTAATGATGTTCTCCATAGCCGCACCTTGAACCTTTTGGCCCACCATGATGATGGACAAGAGCACTAATTGAAGAAAAGTTTGTGCAACCCAAGAAATAATCACGATGATGTCATGAGACGCTAAAGCTTTTGGCAAAGAAATTAGCGCAATTAGGGCAAAAATATAAGCGCACCACATGGTAGCTACTCCATTGGTTACCGATGTTGCTAGCTTTTCATTAAATGACCATGTTTTATTCATGATTTAAGGGTACTACCTCTTGAATGCCGACTTGGATAAGAGCACGATTTACCTTCTGGAAGTCAATTAGGAGGGTTCATGAAAATTAGTTCAATCATTTCAGGTAAAAAGGTTTCGACTATTTCGCCGAATGCCACTATTCATGAGCTGGTTACCGAACTTGATCGACATCGAATTGGCGCGCTGGTTGTATCGATTGATGGTGAGAAAATTGAAGGCATAGTTTCGGAACGCGATGTAGTGCGGGCCATGCCAAATAAATTAAATGAAATTACAAATCTTCATGTTCGAGACTTAATGTCAGTAAATGTTTTTACATGTACACCAGATAAGAAAGTTTCGGAAATTTTGGCATTAATGACCGAAAAGCGAGTTCGGCATATTCCAGTTGTTGAAGACGGCAAAATGGTTTCGATTGTCTCAATTGGAGATTTGGTTAAGTCGCATATTGCCGAAATTGAAGGTGAAGCTAGCGCACTTCGCGACTACATCACCCATTAATCTGACACGCAGTTGCTAGCTCGTACATTAGGCTTTGCCTCATGTCGAAAGTTCTAGCATCTTTACCAAAGGGCGAACGAGTTGGAATCGCTTTTTCAGGTGGCTTAGATACATCAGTAGCCGTTGCTTGGATGCGCGAGAATGGTGCGATTCCATTTACTTACACGGCAGATCTCGGTCAATACGACGAACCAAATATTGGAGCGATCCCAGATCGGGCAAAACAGTACGGTGCAGAAGGTGCGCGATTAGTAGATTGCACAACTGCACTTGTTGAAGAAGGCTTGGCCGCAATTGCTTGCGGTGCTTTTCATATTAGATCTGGTGGCAAGCAATATTTCAACACAACTCCGATTGGCCGCGCAGTGACCGGAACTTTATTAGTGCGCGCCATGATGGAAGATAAAGTTTCAATTTGGGGCGATGGATCTACTTATAAAGGTAATGACATTGAGCGTTTCTATCGTTACGGATTATTGGCAAATCCAAATTTGCGAATCTATAAACCGTGGCTAGATAAGGATTTCGTTAACGAATTAGGTGGGCGCAAAGAGATGTCGGAATGGTTGGCAAAACACAATTTGCCATATCGCGACAGCGTAGAAAAAGCCTATTCAACCGATGCCAATATTTTAGGTGCGACTCATGAAGCTAAAAAATTAGAATTTCTTGATACATCAATCGAAATTGTAGAACCAATTATGGGTGTTAAATTCTGGGATCAAAATGTAAAGATTGAAACGGAAGATGTTCGAATCGAATTTAAGCAAGGTCGGCCAGTAATGATAAATGGTAAAACATTTGAAAATATAGTTGACTTATTTAAAACTTGTAATGAAATTGGTGGTCGCCATGGTTTAGGCATGAGCGATCAAATCGAAAACCGAATAATTGAAGCAAAAAGTCGTGGCATCTATGAAGCTCCAGGTATGGCATTGCTATTTATTGCCTATGAGCGATTAATTACTGCAATTCATAATGAAGACACCATTGCTAATTACCATGCCGAAGGGCGCCGACTCGGTCGATTACTTTATGAAGGGCGCTGGCTTGACCCACAGAGTTTGATGCTTCGCGAATCATTGATGCGTTGGGTTGCCTCCGCTGTTACTGGTGAAGTTACTTTGAGGCTGCGCCGCGGTGACGATTATTCGATAATTAATACAACAGGGCCGGCGTTTAGTTATGCACCGGAAAAATTGTCGATGGAACGAACTGAAGAAGCGGAATTTGGACCCGAAGATCGAATTGGTCAATTAACAATGCGCAATTTAGATATTCAAGATACGAGATCTAAATTAGAACTATATGCCAATCAAGGACAGTTGGGCGATGGCCAATTCAAACTGGTCGCCGAGATTGAAAACAAGAAGCGGAAGTAACAAGCTAGCGCGTTCAATAATCTTGCGTGAAATTGCAAAACTAACAGCTTCTTTTCGGCCACTTACGTTAAATAATTCATAAATTTTCATCGTTTCATGGCGAATCGTCGATTCGCTATAACCTAACTTACGAGCTATCTGGGTGTTGGTTAGGCCATTAGCCATCAATTTGAGAATTTCGATCTCGCGTTTTGTTAGTTCATTTTCAATCTGTGAATTGCTGGAATTGAATGAAATTGATCCAAGTCGACCATGTGGCGCGCGGATGAGCTGGAGCGCAACCAAACTTGAAATCGCTTCAATGAAATTTAAAAAATCTTGATTAATTTCTAACGAATCCATAAAAGTAATACTCATAGCTCCAATTGGAGTTCGATTTACATTTATCGGAATAGTAACCATGGCTTGCCAACCAAATTCATTTGGAACACCAGAAAATTCTGGATACTTTTCAGCCCATTCATCCAAATTTGCAGCTATTAAGATTTTACCTGTGCGAACACTTACACAATGAGGGAAATTTTGATTTAGATTTAGTTTGGTAAATGGCGCTAATAAATCCTCGGAAACTCCAAAACAATCAACAGCCGTCAAATAACCCTCATTGTCTAGTGAAGCAAAATAGACACTTTTCGGATTTAAAAAATTAAGGGTACTTAAGGTTAAATGCCGCCCCAATTCATTAGGGCTAACTTCCGAGACTGCTAAGAAATCAATCAGCTCTCTAATTTTTTCTAAGTATCGACGTGGCATCGTCTCGATTATAAGAGATTTTTATTGAAGAAATCTACCCAAATTAGGTGGTGGCACTTAAAAAACTTAAATTGAGTAGCGATCTAGCGTTTTTGGAATAGCTGCGCTCCAGTTGAACTCTTTAAGTAATAAATCGCGCAGCGCCATCTGCGATTCGATTTCGCCGTGGACAATAAATACTTGATCCACCGGTCCACTCTTTCGAAACCATTTCACTAATTCATCACGGTCCGCGTGAACTGAAAAACTTTCAATCTTTGATATATGAGCTTTGACATTTATCCAATCACCAAAGATTCGAATCCGTTTCAGTCCGTCTTCTAACATCCGACCGCGACTTCCCAGCGCCTGAAAGCCAACTAGAAGTACCGTGTTTTTTTCATCTCCCAACATATCTTTTAAATGATGAACAACTCGTCCGCCAGTAGCCATTCCACTTGCAGAAATGATTATGCTCGATTCATCTTCGACCGGTAATAATTTAGATTGTTCAACTTTAAGTGCCTGCACCAGATCTCCAGCATTGAATGGATCTTGGCCGCGCCATTGATCGGCCACGCCAGCTCTAATCTCGACAGCACCTTCTGAAATTGCTTCGCGGTATAAATTCAATGCTGCAATTGCCATCGGTGAATCAACGTATATTGGAATTTGTGGAATTTTTTTCTTTTCTAATAAGTCACGAAGTGCCATTAAAATTACTTCAGTACGGTCAATTGCAAATGCCGGAATCAGAATTGAGCCACCCCGCTTTATTCCAGCATTTAACTCTTCGGCAAAAAGTTCTAAATCATTTTCATGAACTCGGTCGCCATAAGTGGATTCAGTTACTAGCGCAGCAATGGGTGTTGTTGGGGGCGCATCTGGGGGACAGAGCAACGGGTGATTTTCTCGCCCCATGTCGCTGGTAAAAACAATATCTTTTCCATCGCTTCTGACCTTTAAAAATGCCGAACCTAGAATGTGCCCAGAAGGGAAGTAGGTGGCTGAAATTTTTTCAGTTAAGTTAAATTCTTTACGAAATTCAATTACTTTAAATAAATCGAGGGTTTTTTCAACATCTTTTGTTCCATAAAGCTCTTCAACGCCATCAAATTTGGCATCTTCTTCATGAATATGCGCTGAGTCATAAAGCACGACCGAAGCAAGCTTTGCACCGTATTTAGTTATAAATACTGGTCCGTGAAATCCATTTTTAACTAGCACTGGTAAATACCCGCAGTGATCTAGATGTGCATGCGTTAGCAAAACCGCACTTAATTCAGATGGGGGAATCGGGAATGGTTCTGCATTCTTCTTTCGAATATCGCGAATACCTTGAAATAGACCAGCATCAACCAAAACTTTTTCAGTTCCATTTGTAACCAGAAATCGACTCCCGGTTACTGTTTCAGTTGCGCCCAGAAATTGGATGTTAAGGCTCATGTTGGTACTTAGCCTACTCCCAACATAATCGGTAGCCTTGCCATATGAATAGTCCGAAGTTAATTCGCTTCCTGTTCGTCATCTGTTTCTTTGGCCTATTTGCTGGATTTTTTCAATCAACTATTTGGATTTTTATCGGAATTATTGGATTAATTCTGGCGATTAATTGGGTGCTAGAAGATTTGCGCCACAAAACAATGGGTTCAGATATTCTGGCAATTCTGGCAATTTTAGGAACTTTGTTTACCAATGAGAGATTTGCTGGCGCAGTTATCACTTTGATGTTGGCAACAGGTCGATTATTAGAAAAGTGGGCCGAAGGACAGGCCGAGCGACAGTTGAAAACACTGCTAGAGCGTGTGCCAAGAACAGCTCACCGAAAAAATTCAGATGGTTCTTTAACCGAAGTTTCAATCTCCGAAATAAAAGTTGGCGAAATTGTCCTGGTTAGAACTGGCGAAATTGTTCCGACAGATGGAAAATTAACTTCCGAGGGGACATTTGATGAATCAGCGCTAACGGGTGAACCATTGCCACAAGCACATAAAGTTGGCGAATATATTCCAAGTGGAATTTTAAATGCTGGTGCGCCAGTTGAATATGAGGCTAATTCTACTTCCGAACAAAGCGCATATGCCGCAATTATTAAGTTGGTTCAGGAAGCCCAGAAAAAGAGCGCACCGGGGATTCGAATTGCAAACACCTGGGCGCTTCGCTTTGTTCCACTCGCGCTACTTATTTCCGGCGCAGCTTGGTATTTCAGCGGAAATATTTCTAATTCCGTTGCCGTCTTAGTAGCGGCGACACCGTGTCCGTTAATTTTGGCAGTACCGATTGCAATCGTTTCTGGGTTATCTAGATCGGCTAAACATGGTGCCGTAATTAAAAGCGGCGCCGTTTTAGAATCACTATCTCGTACCGAAGTGGTCTTGCTTGATAAAACTGGCACGCTTACACATGGCGGTCCCGCGGTAAATTCGATTCAGGGTTCAGATGGCTATTCACAAGAAGCAATTATGGAAATAGCGGGCGGAGTCGATCAATACAGCCCGCATATTGTCGCAAAGGCGTTAGTTTCTTATTGCACTGCAAATGAAATTTCATTACCAATTGCAACTAATCTTGAAGAAGACCCAGGGCACAGTATTTCAGGCGTAATAGGTAATCATCGTTATCGAGTTGGACAGATTATTGGTAAAACTCCAAGCTGGTTTTCGCTGCGCGAACCGCTATTAGTTGGCATCTACAAAGACGATGAATTTATCGGTGGCATTGGTCTGGAAGATCCAATTCGCCGTGAATCTAAAAAAGTTATCGAAGAATTACGCGCAACAGGCGTTAAAACAATTGCGATGCTAACTGGAGATCGAGCAGAAACGGCTCACGCTGTTGCCAACGAAACCGGTATTACCGAGATTTATGCGGAATTAAAACCAGACCAAAAGTTAGCAATTGCCGAAAAGTTCTGTAACGAAACAGAAGGAACAGTGGTGCTAGTGGGTGATGGCATAAATGATGCGCCGGCATTGGCGCTGGCGGATGTAGGTGTTGCCATGGGCGCTCGCGGAGCATCGGCTGCAAGCGAGGCTGCCGATGTGATCATTGTGGAAGATTCAATTGATCGCCTAACCAAGGCGATTTCAATCTCGAAAAAATCTCGATCAAAAGCGTTGCAAGCTGCCGGAATCGGAATGTTTTTATCTTTAATTGCGATGTTGACGGGTGCATTTGGAATTACTAGCGCAAGCGAAGGTGCGGTAATTCAAGAATTTATTGATGTAATTGCGATTTTATGGGCGCTAACTGCACTTAAAGCAGATTAACCAATTAATTCTTTATCTGGTTGGCGACTTGGATCATGATTACACTTAAGAGTTGCTGCGCCAGCAGCGCAAGATTCACATAATAAAATTAATTCTCGGCAGGATTTATTACTGCAGTTGTAGAACTGAATTGTTGGATTTTCACAAGCTTCACATTGGCCAATTGTTTTTGCTTTATTTGTGAAGTTATAAGCCATTCGGTTATCGAAGGTATAAAGCGCACCTTCCCAAAGGCCGTCATCTCCGATTTTATTTCAATACCGGACGATGCCACCTTTGATTTGATAGACCTCTTTGAATCCGCGATTAATCATGACTGCAGAGAGTATTTCGCATCTAATTCCACCGGTGCAATAAGTGACAATTGGTTTCTCTTTTAGGTGATCGTATTTTCCGCTTTCGATTTCATCAACAAAATCACGCGACGTGACTACATCTGGCACCACCGCGTTTTTAAATTTGCCAATTCGGGCTTCGAATGAATTTCGGCCATCAAAAAAGACCACATCATCACCGCGTTCAGCGACCAATTCATTCACTTGCTCTGGTCTTAAATGCTTGCCGCCACCAACCACACCTTTTTCATCCACTTTTATTTCATCTGGTGCACCAAAGGCGACTAATTCCGGCCGAACCTTTACTGATAATCGTGGGAATTCATTTCCAGTTCCATCTGACCATTTGAAATCGATTCGCTTAAATCCTGGATATTGCTTAGTAGCTTTTACATACTTTTTTAAGTCGGCCATGTTGCCGCCCAAAGTTCCATTAATTCCGTGTTTTGAAATCAGAATTCGGCCTTTTAAATTTAGGGTTTCACAGAGTGTGCGCTGCCAAAGCTTTAGCGCCTCAGGATCTGCTACCGGCGCAAAACCGTAGTAGAGAATCACTTTCTGTAAGTCCATGGTGAAATTCTATAGGCTAGCCGATGTGCAATTTCTTGCCAATATTCGAAAGCGAACCAGTCTTTGGACCTTGATTTTTGGCTTCACTTTTGCGATTCAGGTTTATCGCTGGGCCATTGCCGACATGGTTATTTTTGGAATTCTTACTCTAATTTTGGCGATTGAATCCTCCAGCATTTCATCCAACTGGAAATTTAATGGAATTCAAGTTAATCAAATTGTTGCGTTCTTAATAACTGCAGCATCCGGTGTGTTCATCTACCTTTCAGAGCGACAAGATCCAGCACTTGGATTCTTTTTTGCGCTATTAGCTTTGATGCTATTACTTGGAATTTGGCGGCGGAAATCAGGCGCCGAGAAATTAACAAACCGCGAATTTGGACATGCAATTTATTGGTCGGCAGTCGCCGGTGTACTTGGAGTTTGGGAGTTCTTGGCTTTAATTCTTTCGCGAATTGTTCATAACGATAAAGCATTTCCGACAATTTCCGAGTTACTGCTGCCAAAACTTGATAGCAATTTGGCTCGATTGGTTTTTTTGATTGTCTGGCTAGGTGTTGGTTATTACTTCATTGAGAAATGGGATCAAAGTGAGTAGCGACATCACCATAATTGGATTCTTACTTATAGCGATTTTGATCTTCGCCTCAAATTTTTATGCCCATCGAAATCCAAAGCGGCTCAGTCCACTGGGCTATCTGGTCACAAAGTTGATGGCAGATAGATCAACTCGGGTGGCTTTGGTCGCTTTTTGGTGGTGGGTCGGATATCACTTTCTTTATTCAAATCTTTAGGTTTAGAGTTAGAGCATGCCAGGAACATTTGTAGTCGTAGCAATTACCAGAGAAGAAGCGCGCGTTTGGAAAACCGGTGTAAAACCTGGAACTAAACCAGAGAAAATCTATGCGCCATCAGAAGATATTCATAAGCACATGCGAGTTGGGCAGCACCATAAAGGCCATGACACCGACCATGACAGTCAAAAGTTTTATGAATCAATCGCCAATGCAGTTGCCGATGCTGGCGAAATTTTAATTATTGGCCATGGCAAAGGAAAAGCTTCAGCATCACTAAAACTAATTCAAGCTTGGGAGCGTCGCCACCAAGATTTGGCGAAAAAAGTGGTGGATGCGATGGATTCTGATTTACAAAACTTAACCGAGCCGCAAATTTTGGCTTTGGCTCGGGAATGGATTGAACACCATAGGTATTTCTAAATGCTGATTGATGTTTGGTCAGACGTTGTTTGTCCGTGGTGCTTTATTGGAAAACGGCGCTTAGAAAAAGCGTTAGAGAGTATTGATAAATCGATTCCAATCGAGATTCGCCATCGCGCATTCCAATTAGATCCTCGCGCTACTGAAATTAGAAATACCAAAGATTTACTATCCGAAAAATACGGGATCCCATTAGAGGGCGTTAATCAAATGCAGGCACATGTTTGCAAAATTGCAGATGGCGAAGGGCTTTGCTATGACCTCGCTAGTACCAATAGCGGGAACACCGCTAACGCACATCGTTTGTTAGCTTGGGCGCGCGAAGTAGGTAAGGGTCAAGAACTTTTAGAAATCATGTTTGCAAATTATTTTGAAAAATCTAAAGGTCTCTTCACTGACGCAGAACTCCTTGATGCGGTTTCGGAGGCTGGGTTAGATATTTCGCAAGCTAAAGAGGTCTTAAATTCCGATAAGTATTCCGAGAGTTTGGCGGAAGATTTAGCCATCGCTCAAGAGATTGGAATTGGCGGGGTGCCATTTTTTGTGTTTGATCAGAAATATGGCATCAGTGGTGCAGAGGAGTTAGAAGTTTTTGAAAATACGCTCAAAGCTACAATCGCTGAGCATCAACCAAACTAGACATTAATATTGAATTCTCCAAATGTTTACTTTTTAAAACTAGATTTAGTCTATGAAAAAGTTGTATGCAGAATTTTTAGGAATGCTCACCCTAGTTATGGCAATCGTCGGCTCAGGCATTATGGCCCAAAATTTGAGTCACGATGTCGCTGTTCAATTACTAATGAATGGAATTTCTACGGTCCTGGCGCTCGGTATCGCTATTAAATTGTTTGCCAAAAGTTCCGGTGCACATTTCAATCCAGTTGTAACCCTTGTTGCACTAGTAAACAATCGAATAAGAAGTTCAAGGGCGCTGCAATTTATTGCAGCACAAATAGCTGGTGCGTGTGCAGGGGCCATATTGGCGAATCTAATGTTCGATTTTGGGGCAGTTAACTTATCTACCAAAACTCGAAGTGGAATTGGGCTACTGCTTGGCGAAGTTATTGCAACAGCCGGCTTGATCTTTGTTATTGAGTACCTTGTATCCAAAGAAAAAACTGAAATTGCGCCAATCATTGTGCCGGCTTGGATTGGCTCAGCTTATTTTTTTACTTCATCTACTTCTTTCGCAAACCCTGCTGTTACAATTTCGCGAACTTTAAGTGATACTTTTGCCGGAATTGCGCCAAGTTCAGTTTTGGGATTTTTCGTAGCACAAGTAATTGGTGCACTAGTGGGTCTTGCTGCTTACAGAGTTTATGATTCAAAGTAAGAGCAAGGAGTGAATTAAATGACGAATAAAAAACCAACTGCACTTTTTGTCTGCGTTCACAATGCTGGCCGGTCACAGATGGCAGCCGGTTTTATGGAATATCTTTCCCATGGAAAAGTTAATGTGTTATCGGCCGGATCTGCGCCAAAAGATTCAATAAATCCAGTTGCAATTGCGGTTATGGCCGAACTTGGAATTGATATTGCAAATAACCAGCCAAAAGTTTTAACGCCAGAAGCGGTGCAAGAGTCTGATGCGGTGATCACTATGGGCTGCGGCGATGCTTGCCCGTTCTATCCTGGCAAGCGCTACGAAGATTGGGTTTTAGATGACCCAGCTGGCAAAGATATTGAAACAGTGCGCAAGATTAGAGATGAAATTAAAAAGCGCGTTGAAACTTTATTGGCTGAGTTGATTTAGCAAACTTTGGTGGGCCGTGTAGGACTCGAACCTACGACCCAGTGATTAAGAGTCACTTGCTCTACCAACTGAGCTAACGGCCCCAAAGTCTTGCGGGTCAGACCCTATCAGCGTGTTGACCCTTTCAATAATTCGCGCCACGCATCAGGATTTCCTAATGGTGCGCAATAAATCTCACTGGTCGATGGCGCTGATCTCGATTTTAGTTTGTTCTGGAGTAAGCGGAAT
>JBEGQQ010000076.1:0-3763 GCA_041180925.1 Actinomycetota bacterium | reverse complement strand
CTTCATTTTGATAGCGCCGAGCTGCACCGCCATCATTTGTGAAAATTGCCGTGCCATTTCCATACTTATGATCATTAACTAATTTCATTGCTTCGTCATAACTTTTAACTCGAATAACACCAAGCACGGGCCCGAAAATTTCTTCGGTGTAAATGCTCATCGATGTTTTCAAATTATCAAACAGAGTTGGCCCGAGCCAGAATCCATCGCCACCAGCATTAACGGAGCGACCATCCATAACTAAAGTTGCGCCCTCGCTCACGCCAGCTTCAATATACGAAGCGACCTTGTCCCGATGGGCTTTCGTAACTAGTGGTCCCATGTCGGCGCCTTGCGTTCCATCACCAGTTTTAATTTTTTCCATGCGTTCTTTTATTTTTGGAATTAATTTATCCGCAACTGGTTCAACCGCAACTAACATAGAAATTGCCATGCATCGTTCGCCGGCAGAACCAAAGCCAGCATTAACAGCCGAATCCGCTGCTAAATCTAAATCTGCATCCGGCAAAACAACCATATGGTTTTTAGCGCCACCTAAAGCTTGAACTCGTTTGCCGGCTTTTGTTCCGGTTTCATAAACATATTTTGCGATGGGAGTTGAGCCAACAAATGAAACCGATTTGATTCCGGGATGGTTAAGAAGTGCGTCTACTGCCTCTTTGTCACCATGCACGACATTAAATACGCCATCAGGCAATCCGGCTTCTTTCAATAATTCGGCGATAAACATAATCGCACTTGGATCTTTTTCCGATGGTTTGATAATTACGGTATTTCCGCAAGCCAGCGCAACCGGGAAGAACCACATCGGCACCATTGCGGGAAAATTAAATGGCGAAATAATTGCAACTGGACCAAGTGGTTGGCGAATTGAATAAACATCGATTCCGGTTGAAACTTCCTCGGAGAAGCCGCCTTTTAATAAATGTGGAATTCCACAGGCAAATTCAACTACTTCCAAGCCACGAGTTACTTCACCTTGTGCGTCTGATAAAACTTTTCCGTGTTCGGCCGTAATTAATTCGGCAATTTTTGCTTTGTTTTGATTTAGTAATTCGCGAAATGCAAAGATTACTTGAGTGCGCTTTGTTAAAGAACTGTGGCGCCATTCTTTAAAAGCTTCAGTAGCAACATCTACCACTTTGCCAACTAATTCGGTCGAAGCAAATTCGACGGTGCCAGTTATTTTTCCTGTTGCCGGGTTGTAAACATCGCCCGTGCGGCCAGAACTTTCAGTTGAAACTTTGCCATTTATCCAATGTGAAATTTGCTTCATTTGCAGAGAATACCTCTATAAATAACCGGAAAAAACTGATTAGATAGGGCAACATCATTGGGATAAAGGACATTAATGAGCGACGTAACCGGTAAGCAGGTATTTGAAAACGATCGAAAATATGTCTTTCATTCCTGGTCGGCACAAGGTCAAATTTCGCCACTGCCAGTTGCCGGTGCGCAAGGGTCTTATTTCTGGGACTATGACAACCACCGCTATTTAGATTTCTCGGGTCAGCTTGTCTTTACCAATATTGGTCACCAACATCCAAAAGTTGTTGAAGCCATCAAAAAACAAGCTGATGTATTAGCAACCATCGCACCACAACATGCCAATAAAGCGCGAAACGATGCGGCCCAGCGAATTGTTGAATTAGCTGGCGGCAACTTCGCCAAAGTTTTCTTTACCAATGCCGGCGCAGATGGAATTGAAAATGCAGTTCGAATGGCGCGGTTACACACTGGTCGGCATAAAATTCTTTCAACTTACCGTTCGTACCATGGCAATACTGGTGCTGCAATTAATGCAACTGGTGATCCACGTCGATTCCCAAATGAATTTGGCCATGGCCATGTTCATTTTTGGGGGCCATATCTTTATCGCTCCGCTTTCTGGGCGACTTCGCAAGAAGAGGAATGTCAGCGCGCATTAGAACATTTAGAGCAGACCATTATTTTTGAAGGTCCGAAAACTATTGCGGCCATTTTGATCGAGAGCGTTCCTGGAACTGCCGGTGTTTTAGTGCCACCAAAAGGTTATTTAGATGGGGTTCGCGCACTTTGCGATAAATACGAAATTCTTTGGATTGCCGATGAAGTGATGGCTGGTTTTGGTCGCACCGGTAAATGGTTTGCATTCCAACATTCAAATTCAATTCCAGATTTGATTGTGTTCGCAAAAGGCGTTACTTCTGGTTATGTGCCGCTAGGTGGCGTTGTGATTACAGAGAAAATAGTAGAAACATTTTACGATCGCGTATTTCCAGGTGGTTTAACTTATTCCGGCCACCCATTAGCTTGTGCGACAGCTGTTGCCACCATTGATGTTATGAAAGAAGAGAAAATGGTGGAAAACGCAGCGCGTATTGGCAGCGAAATAATTGGGCCAGCATTAGTCGAACTGGCGAAGAAGCATCCATCAATTGGCGATGTTCGTGGCCAAGGAGTTTTCTGGGGAATCGATATGATTTCAGATCGCGCGACTAGAGAACCGCTGGCGCCATATGGTGCTTCAAGTCCAAAGATGAATGAAATTGTTGCGACCTGCAGAAAGAATGGTTTGATGCCATTTAACAATTTCAATCGCATCCATTTAAATCCGCCATGCAACGTTTCTGATAGCGACGCCAAATTAGGCTTAGAGCTATTTAGTAAATCGCTTAGCGAACTCGGCTTGTAATTTAAATTCGCGCTGCCAGAATTTTAGTTACATCTTCAAGCGTCGGATCAATTGGATTATTGCTCGTTACGCTGTCAGCAAGACAAACTCGCGCAATTTCGGGAATCATCCCGTTGGTTGCGCCAAAAAATGAAATTTTATTACGAACTTGAATTTCATCTGCCAAATTTCTAACTGCGGCAATTGCAACGGCTGAATCAGCGCTTTCGCCCATATCGTTTGCAACTGTGGCATAAATGTCGCCAACTTTTGCGGAGTTAAATTCCATAACTTCAGCAAGCACTGACGCCAGCGCTTCGCCATGTGCTGCGCCAACGTGAGCCGAGAGCGAATGCGCAATGCCATGAACTAAGCCAAGCCCAGAAAGAGTTAACGCTAAACCTGCCAAATGCGCACCCATCAACATATCGCCACGTGCATCTACGTTTGTTCCATCTTTGTAAGCAACTGGCAAGGATTTTGAAATTAATTTAATTGCCTCGTGTGCAAATGCAGCCGAAACCGGAGTTCGACCTTTTGAAGTTAAAGATTCGATTGCATGTGTAAGAGCATCGATCCCAGTTGCCGCAGTTGGTCGTTTTGGTAAACCAATTGTTAGTTCTGGATCAAGAATCGCTGCAACAGGTGTTGTGCTTGCATCGCCAACATAAAATTTGCATTGTTTGATTGGATCATCAATTACGCCCCAGTTATTGGTTTCAGAACCGGTTCCGGCAGTTGTCGGAATCGCAATAATTGGTACTGCTTGTTTCTCTGGCGTATTTGTGTAATTGAAAAATGCCGAACTCTTACTTGGGTTTGCCACAACAAGCGCTACGCCTTTTGAAGAATCTAGCGAAGAGCCACCACCTAAGGCGATGATGCAATCCGCTTGAAAATCAATTGCTTTTCTCGCACATTGATCAATCAACGTGGTATTTGGATTTGGTTTAATCTCTGAAAAATTTGAATTTTGAATCGCAGCGCTATTTAAAATGTGTTCTACCCGAGCTAATACTCCCGCTTGTGCTACACCTGGATCGGTAACAATGAATATTCGCTTCTTTCCCAAACCACCGATTAGTTCTGGTAGTTCAGTGACTTTGCCGG
>JBEGQQ010000075.1:0-7215 GCA_041180925.1 Actinomycetota bacterium | reverse complement strand
ACTTCTGGCCCCAATCGGCGATGAGTAGTCGAAGCCGGGTGGGTGATCAAAGATTTGGAATCACCTAAGTTATTAGAAATATCAATCACCCGAAGTTGATCTAAGAATTTAAATGTTGCTTCTTGATTTCCGCTGATTTCAAAACCAATTGTGGAACCACCAGCTTTCATCTGACGTTTTGCAATTTCATAAGATGGATGACTTGGTAATCCCGGGAATTTAACTTTTTTAATTTTGGGATGCTGCTCCAAAAATTCCGCAATCTTCTGGGCGTTTTCAGCCATCCGCCAAACGCGCAGCTCCATCGTTTCTAATGATTTAACCAAAACCCAAGCATTAAATGGCGAAAGGGCTGGACCTGTGTGGCGAGTAAATGGTTGCAATTTCGTATCAATATATTCCTTAGATCCTAAAATCGCACCGGCTAATACCCGACCTTGGCCATCAATATGTTTTGTTGCGGAATACATCACTACATCTGCGCCAAGTTCTAGTGGACGCTGTAAAACTGGTGACGCCATAACGTTATCAACGATAACTGTGGCGCCAACTTTATGGGCAATCTCTGAAACAAGTTTGATATCAACGATTTCATTTAGCGGATTACTAGGGCTTTCGATGAATACTACTTTTGTTTCTTTGGTAATCGCGGCTTCCCATTTGGCGCGATCATTACCTTCAACTAATTCGGTGGTGATACCCCACTTTGGCAATATCTCCATCAAAACTACATAACACGAAGAGAACATCGAAGCCGATGCAACTATTTTGTCGCCGTTAGAAACTAAACAGGCGATTGCAGCAAACATCGCTGACATACCTGATCCAGTGCCCATGCAACTTTCGGCGCCTTCTAATACCGCCATTCGCTGTTCGAACATTTGAATTGTTGGGTTGGCAAACCGGCTATATAGAAAATGATCAGTTTCATCAGCAAAGGAACTAGCAGCTTCTTCGGCAGAAGAATATGTAAAACCGCTCGATAAATAGAGCGCTTCCGATGTTTCACCAAAGCCGGAACGAGCTAAACCAGCTCGTATTGATTGAGTTTGTGAATTCAATTTCCAATCAGGTTCTGGCCGATCTTGGCGAGGTTGATATCCCCATGGTCGCTTACTCACCGGCAAAGTCTATGGCAGAGTGTGAATGTGGCGACGCCGGTAATTTCTGTAACTAACTTAAGCAAGCGTTACGGTGACCAATTTGCGCTTTCAAATGCCACCTTCGAAGTTCCACTCGGAACCATCTGTGGCTTTGTTGGACCAAATGGTGCTGGCAAAACAACAACGATCCGAATATTGCTTGGGCTTATTTCGCCGACAACTGGTAGTGCGCAAGTTCTAGGTAACTCAGTTTCAAAACCAGAAAAATATTTGGCAAATGTTGGCGCCATGATTGAGGGGCCAGCTTTTTATCCAGCGCTTTCTGGAGCGGAAAACCTAAAAGTTTTAGCCACTTTGGGCGGAATAAATGTTTCGGTAATCCCGGATTTACTGGCCAAAGTTGGGCTATCTGATCGCGCTGATTCAAAATATAAAACTTATTCACTAGGTATGAAACAGCGGCTAGGCATTGCCGCAGCGCTATTACCAAATCCAAAACTATTAATTTTGGATGAACCAACAAATGGGTTAGATCCAGCTGGGATTCAAGAGATTCGAGAATTGCTACAACAATTGGCAGCAACTGGTGTCACGGTATTTGTCTCGTCACACTTACTTTCCGAAATTGAAATGATTTGCGAACACTTAGTTGTATTGCGAAAAGGCGAAGTTATTTTCGCTGGCCCAGTAAAAGAGTTACTGCAACGAAATCATCCAACAATTATCGCCAAACCAATTAATAGCGGAGATTGCGAGCGTTTGATTGCGCTATCTGGTATGCGTGGTGAAATTATTGACGAAACCGTTTATTTAGACGCCCCAGAAACTTTTGCGCCAGAGCTAAATAAAATTGCGTTTGAAAATGGCATTTTGTTGGCGCAATTAACGCCAGTGCGGCCAACTTTAGAAGAAACGTTCTTTGAAATTACTGGTGGTAACTAATGCGAATCTTTTTAGCTGAATGGCGGAAACTTCGCCGCCCAACTTTATTCTTTGGCGCAATGCTCGCTGTCGGGGGCGTATCGGCCTTTGTGACTTCGATTTTGTTTCTGTTAATTGATGCACCATCAGGAAATGGGGATCGCGGAACTGTGATCACCCGCGAAGCGCTAGCGCTTCCACAGGGAATTACGGTCGGTTTCTCAAGTTCTGGTGCGTTGCTTGGTTTAGTTGCGCTCTGTGTCTTTGCAGCGCAAACCGCACAAGAATATTCATTTGGCACATTACGAAATTTATTGGTGCGCCAACCAAATCGAATTAAATTACTTGTTGGCAAATACTTTTCGATGGTCACTTTTATCGCCATCGCCATCGCAGTGAGTTTGCTTGCAACGGTTTTAGTTGCTTTTTCATTAGCAGGAAATGCCGGAGTTTCAACACAAGCTTGGCAATCATCAGCAGCCTATAAAGATGCGTTAAGCAGTTATGGAAACGTTTTTATTGCCGCAATCGGTTACGGAACAATTGGAATGGCACTTGGCATCATTTTGCGATCACCAATTTCGGCAATTTCAATTGGCGTCGGCTGGTTATTAGTCGTCGAAAACATTGTTGCTGCGGCATGGAAAGCGGCGATTAATTGGCTACCAGGTCAATTGTTATCAGAAATTTCTAATGGTGGCGAAAATTACGGAGCTGCCTTAATTAAAATTAGCGTTTTCTTAACGCTGCTTGCGCTCAGCTTTGGTTATCTATTTAACCGGCGCGATGTCGCTAACTAAGTTTTAATCGCAGCACCTTTAAAATTGGCAAATGCTTAAGCGAATTGCTCTGGTTTCAGCTGCCCTGATGATTGCAGCTGCCACTCCGGCAATTTCCGCACCGCCAAAACCAACTCAAGCAGAGATTGATGCTGCGAAAAAAGTTGAAGCAGAGAAGAAGAAGGCAGCTGATGCAGCGGCGGCAAAAGTTCGCGCCGCAAATGCAACGCTAAAACAATTAAGCGCTATCGCCGCAAAGGCACAAGCAGCTTACAACCAAGCGTTAAAAGATTTAGATCGCGCAAATAAAAATGCAGTTGCGGCACTTAAAGCCCAGAAAGCTGCCGAAGCTGCAGTAAGCGCAGCACATCGCACCATCGGCAAATTAGCAGTTAACGCATACATTCTTGGTGGCGACTTTTCTGATTTACAACCGCTACTTTCGGCAAATGGACCCCAAGATTTAGTTGATCAAATTTCAACGCTAAATAATTTGGGTTCGCAAAACACAGTTGCGTTAGAGCGATTTAAAGCGGCCGAGGTAATTGCCAAGCAAGCCCGAATTGCAGCGGACAATGCAAAAGTAAAACAAGAGATTGCAACAAAGAAAGTTGCCGAAACTAAAAAAGTTGCCGATCAAGCTCGGGCAGATCAATTGGCAAAAGTTAAAGAACTTCAGAAGATTCAAGATCGGTTAATGAAAGAGTTGCAGACCGCCTATAAGCGTCGAACAACTTTAGAAGAACAGAAACGTTTAGCGGAATTAGAAGAAGGTTCGGCAGCAATCGCCGAGTTCACTCCTAACCAAGCAAAGATCTGGCCAGATCGCGGATTTAAAGGTCGTACGACATCACGAAGTACTTTTGCAATGCGCCAAGCAGCAGTGGCTTATGCCAAGAAACAAGTACTCGCCGGAAAACCATATGTTTGGGGCGCCGAAGGTCCGAATTCATTTGATTGTTCTGGTTTGGTTTATGCCGCGTATAAATCTGCGGGACTTGGCTGGCCAAATTGGGATCGGTTAAACGCTGCGCTTTATTCAGTTGCAACGAAGCATGTGCCGCTAAGCCAGATGGAACCAGGTGATTTACTTTTCTATTCTTACAATGGAAGTATCGCGGCAATTCACCACATCACAATTTATGCTGGCAATGGAAAGATGTGGGAAGCGCGGTGCACTAAGTGCGGCCTTAAATATTCCGATGTGTATAGCGTTAAAGGCTTAATGCCTTTCGCAGGTCGCGTTTAACAAATGGGGCTACTGGCGCTTCGAAGCGCAGTGCGCCCATACCTTGAATCCCTAGCGCCAGGAGATACCGTTGCCGTAGCAGTATCTGGCGGCGCAGATTCATTGGCTTTAGCCGGCGCAGTAGCGTTAGAGGCAAAAAAATTAACGCTAAAAGTTATTGGCGTGACTGTTGATCATCAGCTGCAACCTGGATCGTCTGAGCAAGCGGCCATTGTTGTAAAACAATTACAAGAACTTGGCATTACTGAATCAATTGTTAAAAAAGTAGATGTAGTTATGCACGATGGTTTAGAAGCATCTGCCCGGCGGGCTCGGTACGCCGCTTTTGAACAGATCACCGCCGATGCAATTTTTTTGGGGCATACCAAAGATGATCAAGCTGAAACAGTTTTATTAGGTTTAGCTCGCGGTAGCGGTGGCAGATCATTATCTGGCATGGCGGCGCAAACCGGAAAATACATTCGACCACTACTTGGAATTTCTCGGAACGAAACCGTTGCGGCCTGCCATGAATTAAAAGTAAAGCCGTGGACCGATCCACATAATTTCGATAACTCATTTTTACGAGTTCGAGTTCGCGAAAAAGTAATTCCATTAATGGAAGAAGAGCTTGGCCCCGGAATTATTGATGCCTTAGTGCGAACCGCAAATTTATTGCGGGATGATTCCGATGCACTGGATGCGCTAGCGCGCGAATTTTGGAATAAAGATCAATCTTTAGCGGTTGACGAATTAGAGCAATTACCGCGCGCAGTTCGCACTCGCGTGCTCCGAATCGCGATTCGAGAGTTTGGCGGCGAGCCGTTGAGCATGGATCAGGTGGCGGCCGTTGAGGCGCTAGTCACCAATTGGAAGGGGCAGGGCGAGGTGAGCGTGCCGGGCGGTGTGAAGGTTTCTCGAATTTCGGGCAGACTTTCGCTCTCAAAACGCTAACTAGGAGCCCCCTTGGATTTAGAGAAGCTCGGCACTGATATCGAGCGAGTAGTTGTAACGCAAGAGCAATTGAAAACTCGATTAACTGAAATTGCTGCGCAAATTACTAAAGATTACGACGGGCGCGATTTAATTTTAGTTGGCGTATTAAAAGGCGCAGTAATGGCGATGGCGGATTTATCGCGCGCAATTCAACGACATGTTGATATGGATTGGATGGCAGTTTCTTCTTATGGATCTGGCACTAAATCATCCGGTGTGGTCCGAATTTTAAAAGATTTAGATCGCGACATTACTGGCCGCGAAGTTTTAATTGTCGAAGATATTGTTGACACGGGTTTAACGCTTTCGTGGTTAAAGGCAAACCTAGAATCACGGGGCGCAAAGTCTGTTGAAATTATGACCGTGCTGCGCAAACCAGATGCGGCACAAGTTGAAGTTGATGTGAAATATGTTGGGTTCGAAATTCCATCCGATTTCGTAGTTGGTTACGGGTTAGATTTCAACGAGAAATACCGCAATCTTCCATTTATCGGTGTGCTGGCAAAGCACATGTACTCGTAAGGAAACTAATGGCCAAGTTAATTAATAAGCCAACAAAGAAGGATGCACCGAAGAAGGGCGTTCGAAAAGTGTTGAGCACGCCGCCGCGCACCCGTAGCCAGAAGTTTTTCCGCGGTCCGCTATTTTGGATATTAGTTGCGATTTTGGCCGCAACATTCTTTGGCCAAATTTCTTCGGCTTCAAATCGCTTTACCCCGGTAAAGACTTCACAGATACTTAATGCGATTGCAAAGAGCGAAGTGGAATCGGCGACCGTAGTTGATCGCTCGCAAATTATTAAAGTTGTTTTAAAACCGGGCAATGCAATTGGCGGATCGTCAAAAGTTCAAGCTTCTTATGTGGCAAATCAAGAACCACAAATTATCGATGTCTTAACAAGTAATCCACCTGCTAAAGGTTGGACCATTGATGTTCCATCGCAATCAATTTTTGTTTCATTCTTATTCTCAATTGCGCCAATTCTTTTAATCGGACTTTTGTTCTTCTTTATGATGGGACAAGCGCAAGGTGGAAATCGTGCGCTCTCTTTTGGTCGCTCGCGTGCAAAGTTGCAAGATAATGAAGCGCCAAAGACCACATTTAAAGATGTTGCAGGCGCTGACGAAGCAGTTGCCGAATTAGAAGAGATTAAAGATTTTCTTTCTAATCCACCGAAGTACACCGCGTTAGGTGCCAAAATTCCAAAGGGTGTGCTGCTCTATGGCCCACCAGGAACTGGTAAAACTTTATTAGCGCGCGCCGTTGCGGGCGAAGCAAAAGTTCCGTTCTATTCAATTAGCGGTTCAGATTTCGTAGAAATGTTTGTCGGTGTTGGTGCGGCACGTGTTCGTGATTTATTTAATCAAGCGAAAGAAAATGCACCAGCAATTGTTTTCGTTGACGAAATTGATGCAGTTGGTCGCCAACGTGGCGCCGGCTTGGGTGGTGGACATGACGAACGCGAACAGACCCTAAATCAATTACTTGTTGAAATGGATGGCTTCGACGATCAGAGCCAAGTTATTTTAATTGCGGCAACAAACCGACCAGATGTTTTAGATCCAGCGTTACTTCGCCCAGGTCGATTTGATCGCCAAATTCCAGTGGAGCGACCAGATTTAAAAGGTCGCGAAGAGATTTTGAAAGTTCACGCCAAAGGTAAACCAATTGCAGATGATGTTGAATTATTAGCGATTGCTCGGCGCACCCCAGGTTTCACTGGCGCTGATTTAGCGAACGTACTTAACGAAGCTGCGTTATTAACCGCGCGAAATAAAGAGAAAGCAATTACCGCATCATCAATTGATGAAGCAATTGATCGCGTAATGGCCGGCCCACAACGTAAGTCGCGAATTATGAGCGATGAAGAGCGCCGCGTCACTGCTTATCACGAAGGTGGCCACGCACTTGTAGCGCATGCGTTGCCACATACTGATCCAGTACATAAAGTGACAATCATGCCGCGTGGTCGCGCGCTTGGTTACACGATGGTGTTGCCAGATGAAGATAAATATTCGGTAACTCGAAATAATTTATTGGATCAATTGGCTTACACCCTTGGTGGTCGCGCTGCCGAAGAATTGATTTTCCATGACCCATCAACTGGGGCAAGTAACGATATTGAAAAGGCGACTGCGTTAGCTCGCTCAATGGTTACCCAATACGGAATGACGGAAGCAATCGGCGC
>JBEGQQ010000074.1:0-3981 GCA_041180925.1 Actinomycetota bacterium | reverse complement strand
GGCGCCCACATTAATGGCGCAAACGAACCGCGCGCATTTGCAATTTGGCCGAGCATAGTAAAAATTCCGAGGAAGAAAATTTGCGGCAAGCAATAGCGCATAAATTCGATTGAAATTTGATATTCCCGTTCAAAACCAGGTGTGGCAAATTCCGGCGCATAAATTCGCACTAACCACGGCGCAAAAATTATTCCGATCAAAGTTAACCCAAGCAAAATCGTGCTGATAGTAGTTAATAAGCGCGAAGCAAAATCACTTCCTTCATCGGCGTGATCCATCGCCTTAACTAATTGCGGGACAAAGATTGCAGTTAGCGCGCCACCAACCATTAAGTTGTAAATAATGTTTGGCATGGTGTTCGCGACATTGAAAGTATCGGCCAACAGCGCAGTGCCAAGTACGGCAACAGTCAGAATGCTTCGGATAAAGCCAGCAATTCGCGAAATTATTGTGCCCAGCGCCATGATGGAGGAGGCGCGAAAGAGATCATGGCTTTTCATTGCGCGATCTCCTGATTCGTCGAACGCTCTGCACCACCGCAGCTAGCAAAAGCAATATCGCTGCGCCAGTAGTAAACCATGCCACTAGTGGCGAAATAACTGAAGAGACAATATTTAATTCTGCTTCGCCGCCAACTTGCTCCCCTTTTTCATTTAAAAATCGGGCAATCACAGTTGATTCACCAGCTGCAATATTGGTGACCTGCACCGGAATTTGAACTCGAGATTTTGGTTTTAATTCAACGGCCTCAAATTTTGGAAATTTAATACGAGCATTGAGTGGTTCAAATTCCAATTTCACAGTTACTGGATTTTCAAAATCATTTACCAGCGTGATTGGTAGTTTTTCTTTATCGGTAGTTAAACGATATTTGCCGCCGACTACGCGCAATTTATTAATGGTTTTTTGATTTCCAGCTAAATAGTTGGCGACCAATGCGTCGCGTTCGCTGCGCTTCAATCCAAGCGTAAGCATTTTGGCTAACTTGGCACGATCAGCTTCAACTTCAATTGCTGGAATCACCGTTACCAAATTTCGTAGCGCTCGTCGAGCCGTCTGATAATCGTAAAGGTTATCGTTTGTTAAATTGCTCTGACCTAAATTCCAGCCACCAATTTCGGCGCTATAAACGGGGCGACCGAGTTCTTTGCTCAATAAACCTTGGCCATAAATGTAATAAAATTTTAATTCACTTGTTGAAATTCGATTTGCCAACTTCACATCTGGATTTCCGAAAGCAGTTGCAAAAACGCTATCGCGGGCTGATTCGCGTTTTAATTGATTTAACCAAGAGAGCGCCACAATCGAATCCTGGTCAACTTGATATTGCGAAATATCTTCAATTAAAGCCGGATCAATTACCCAAATTCTTGGCCGATTCAAGGGCGCAAATACTTTTTGGCCTAACCTACCAGCCGGCGCCAAGTCGGCTTCTAAAGTATTTTCTAAAAACTTACCGTCATATTCGCGATAAGGCTTTTCGGTCAAAATAATTTGATTACTTGCAGCGTTGGTAGCTGGCAGCGGAATTAAAATTAATAAAAGCGCTAACAGAATCCGCTTCATATCCGTAGCTCGCCATGTTTTGCAATCAACTTCTTCTCATCAGGATATGCCAGGCGAGTTACGATCTCATCAAGTGGAAACCATTTAACTTCATCAACTTCAGTAATTTGCGGGGCTAGCTTTCCGCCCACTTCGCGAAATAAATAGTGATGCACCGTTTTATGAATTCGTTTTCCGCTAGCCATAAACCAGAAATCAATTACGCCAAGTTGGCGCGCGATTTCACTTTCAATTCCAGTTTCTTCGGCAACTTCGCGCAGCGCAGCTTCTTCGGGAGTTTCGCCAACTTCAATATGGCCTTTTGGTAGCGACCAGAGCAAGCGCTCGCGCGTCACATCTTTGATATCGATTCGTCCGATAAGTAAGCCGTAACTACCAGTTACATCAATTACAAGTCCGCCTGCGCTGACTTCATCTACTCGTTTGGCGCGGCGGTAATTCTTCTTATTTCTAACAGATCCTTCGCCGCCCGCACTTGGTGCCGGGGTCATAGCGCAAGACTAAACTAAACCCTGTGAGTAGCGCACTTGGCGCCGCAAAAGAGCTCGCCGTTCGTTCACTTGTTGAACGAGCACCATTAGCGAGTTCTCTCGCGCGCGCATTTAAAGAAGAGGGATACAAATTGGCCCTCGTTGGCGGTCCCGTGCGTGATGCAATTTTGGGTCGACTTGGTAACGATTTAGATTTCACAACAAACGCTAAGCCAGAAGTTACAAAAAAGATTTTAAATTCTTGGGCGGAAAATGTTTGGGATACCGGAATCGAATTCGGAACTGTTGCTGGGAAACGTGGCGACACTACAGTTGAAATCACAACTTATCGCAGCGATGTTTACGAAAAAGATTCGCGCAAACCAGAAGTTAAATTTGGTGAAAATATCGAAGGCGATTTATCGCGCCGCGATTTCACCGTCAATGCGATGGCGCTGGAATTAACTGGCGATGCTCCAGAATTCATTGATCAATTCGACGGACTAAAAGATTTAGCGGCCAAAGTACTGCGCACGCCAGTAACGCCAGAGCAATCATTTGATGACGATCCGCTTCGAATGATGCGGGCAGCTAGATTTGCAGCGCAATTAGGGTTTGAAGTTGCCCCCGAAGTGTTGCGCGCCATGCGCGAAATGGCAGATCGAATTTCGATTGTTTCAGCCGAACGAATTCAAATCGAATTAACTAAATTATTAATGTCTGATAAACCACGCAACGGAATCGCAATATTAGTTGCGACTAATCTGGCCGAAAAAATCCTGCCGGAAATTCCTAAGCTACAACTAGAAATTGACGAGCACCATCACCATAAAGATGTTTACGAACATTCATTAACGGTTTTAGAGCAAGCAATTGAATTAGAAGATCGGCTAGGCGGACCAAATTTAGTAATTCGGTTAGCTGCGTTACTTCATGACATTGGAAAGCCAAAGACTCGCGCGCTTTTGCCAGGCGGTGGAGTTTCATTTCATCACCACGAAGCTGTCGGCGCTCGCATGGCGAAAGAGCGCCTAAAGAAGTTGCGCTTTAGCAATGAAGTTATCGAATCAGTTGAAAAACTTGTCGCGCTTCACCTTCGGTTTCATGGCTACGGCGAAGGCGAATGGACGGATTCGGCAGTGCGCCGCTATGTTCGCGACGCCGGTGATTTATTGACGCACTTACATGTATTAACTCGCGCCGATTGCACTACTCGCAATCAACGAAAAGCGGCGCTACTTTCCAAAACATACGATGAGCTAGAGGCGCGAATAGCCCGACTTTCAGCCGAAGAAGAGTTAGCCGCAATTCGACCAGATTTAGATGGCGCAGAAGTGATGCAGATTTTGGGTATTGGGCCTTCACCAGTTGTCGGAAAAGCTTTGGCTTATTTATTAGAACTTAGATTAGAAAACGGTCCGCTCGAACACGATGCGGCAGTTGCAGCGTTAACTGCGTGGTGGGCGGAGCACAAATAGCCCAAGCGCTAAATAAATTAGCGAAATTGCAGCCGGTACCAACAAAGTTTGGCCACTATTTGGTGTGTCAAATGCTGCCAACAAGGCGCTAGTTACGATCGCAGTATTTGTGGTGGTGTCATAAATTGCAAAAGTTCGGCCACGAAAATCATCGGTAATTTTTGATTGGACCAGCGCATCATTTGTAACTTTCATACTTTGGCCGCACATGCTGGCAACAAATGCCGTTAAATAAAGCGCGGTCACATTTTGCGCAATTCCTAAATAAATTGGCGTAATCGCTGAGCCGTAAGCCATGTATCTGATCCAACGATGGCGGCCAAATTTTCCAGCGCCGTAAGGTGCAATCACCGCGCCAAGTGCCACGCCAACCGCGGCAATTGAAAGCGCTAACCCAACACCGGCAAGTCCAGCTTCGGAATCAGCCGGATTATGAAAAGTATTTCGTTCAAGTAGTAACGCCACAA
>JBEGQQ010000073.1:0-4771 GCA_041180925.1 Actinomycetota bacterium | reverse complement strand
TACTTTGGTCCTTGACGGCGGCAACGAAAAATTGGCAAAAACTAAATTACGCTCAGGCGTGAAATTAGTAAGTGATTCCAACTTGGCATTTAGTGAACGAAATTTGTGGCCAATTAGCTCTAGCCACTCTCCATCAACGAGCCTGAGCGAAGTATCTGCCATTTTCCGCAGTTACTAAAATTTTGGTTTCAAAAACTTTAGATAAATTTTCAGATGTAACTACTTCGGAAATCGGACCAAGCGCCGCAATTTGACCATTTTTAAGAAGAAGCGCATGTGTAGTGCCGACGGGAATTTCTTCAATATGATGAGTAACCGTGACAGTAACTGGAGCTGCTGGGTCGGTGGCAAAATTTGCGAACCGAGTCAATAAGTCTTCGCGGCCACCTAAATCTAAACCGGCAGTTGGTTCGTCTAGTAGAAGCAACTCAGGGTCAATCATTAACGATCTTGCGATCTGAACTCTCTTGCGTTCACCTTCGCTAAGCGTTCCAAAATCTCGGTCACCTAAATCACGCACGCCGAATGTTGTTAATAACGCGATGGCACGCGATTCATCCCAAAGATCATAGGCTTCATTCCATCTTCCTAGAATCCCATACGCTGATGTTAAAACTACATCTTTTACCTTTTCATCGTATGGGATTTGTTCAGCTTTCATTGCTGCACATAAACCAATCCGAGTTCGTAACTCGAAAATATCTACTCGGCCTAATTCCTTATCTAATATTTGGATTGATCCAGAAGTTGGAAAGATTTCCGTGGAAAGAAGTTTTAATAATGTCGATTTACCAGCGCCGTTTGGGCCCAAAATAACCCAACGTTGCCCATCATTTATATCGAATGAAATCGGTCCGAGAATAGTTCGATTCGACCGCATAACCGATACGTTCTTAATCGATGCCACCAGTCTCATAGGTTCTGACCATATAAGTAAATTGCCAATGCTCCACTCATTTAGTGCGCTAGCCTTAGATTTATGGCTCCAATTGCGCATACCGGATTAATCCTGGTCACAGGAGTCGATAATCCGGGGATCGCCAAATCGTTATTCGAGGTTTTGGCACCATTTTCGATTGAAATTATAGATATCGAACAATTAGTTATCCGAGATCGATTGATCCTAACGGTTTTGATAAAGTCCGATCCAGCTCACTCGAAAGCCATTGAATCTGATTTAGATGACTTTGCCCAGAAAAATGATGTTGACGTTGCCGCGGACTTTTCCAATTTTGAACACACACGATTACAAAATAACGATCTGAAAAAACTAGTGGTTTTGAGTGAAAGCCTAAAACCAGATGCTTTCACTAAAATTGTTTCAGCTATAGATGGAAACATAGTACGGATAACCAAACTTAAATCTTCGCCGATAACGGTTATCCAAATTGCTTACACTGGCACGATCGAAAAACTTCCGATTCAAACAGACGCTGATGCGCTAGCGCTTCCCGAAAAATTTTCAGACTATTCTCGAAAATTTGTCATCTTAGATGTGGACTCAACCTTAATCGAACAAGAAGCAATTGAGTTGTTGGCCGTTCATGCTGGTGTGGGCGATAAGGTAAAACAAATCACAGCTCGGGCAATGAATGGTGAATTGGATTTCGCCCAAAGCTTAACCGAACGGGTATCGCTTTTAGCAGGTTTACCAGAAGATACAATTGCAACGGTACGTGGACAAATTACGCTCTCGCCCGGCGCTAAAAACTTAATTTCAAACCTCATTGAACGCGGTCATGGCGTTGGAGTTGTTTCTGGTGGTTTTATCGAAATTATCAAACCGTTGATTGATAATCTTCAAATAAAGCATTATCGAGCTAATTCACTTGAAATAGAAAATGGAAAATTAACTGGCAAAATTATAGGTCCGATAATTGACCGAGCGGCAAAGGCCAATGCCCTAAAAGATTTTGCCAAAATTGAATCAATACCTTTAGATGCCACCATCGCTATTGGGGATGGTGCAAATGATTTAGAGATGATTGAGATAGCTGGATATGGAATTGCCTACCGGGCAAAACCTAAAGTTCAGGAGAGCGCCGATGGCGTTTTAAATACGAAATATCTCGATTCGATTCTCTATTTGATCTGATAATTACAATCGACAAGCGTGAATATCCGTTACCAATATTCCGCGGGCTCCGATATTCCACAATTCATCCATAACTTTGTTCACGTCTTTACGCAAAACCATAGCTCTGACGGCCACCCAATCAGCTTTTGCTAATGGTGAAATTGTTGGCGATTCTAATCCCGGAGTTACCGCACACGCTTCATCCAGTTTTGATTTAGTTATGTCGTAATCAACTAATACATATTGCCGGGCAATTACAACGCCACCCAATCGTCTTTTCAGTATTTCAAACCCTGGGCCTTCTTTTGCGTCCTTGCGGGAAATCAAAATAGCCTCACTTCGGAGTATTGGTTCACCGAATATTTTTAAACCAGCCTGACGAAGAGTATTCCCAGTTGAAACAACATCTGCAATTAAATCCGCCACGCCTAATCGAACACTGGTTTCTACCGCTCCATCAAGCCTTACAACTTCAGCTTTGATATTACGTTCCGAAAGATAATTGTTTACTAATCCAGGATATGCAGTAGCAATTTTCTTGCCTGATAAATCAGATTCTGAGTAATTCTTTTGATCGCTACCAGCAAAACGAAAAGTTGAACCGCCAAAATCTAAAGCCAACACCTCTTCCGCGTTTGCACCAGAATCAATCAATAAATCCCGACCTGTTATCCCAGCGGTTAATTCACCATTTCCAACATATATAGCGATGTCTCGTGGCCTTAGATAATAAAACTCGACATCATTTTCCGGATCTAGCAATACCAAATCCCGCGAATCTGACCGCTGCCGATATCCAGCCTCTTTCAAAATCGAAATTGAACTTTCAGCAAGGGATCCTTTATTAGGAACCGCAATTTTCATCATAGCTCCTTATAGATTTCTTCAAGTTTGATACCGCGAGCTAGTGCCATAACCTGTAATTGATAAATCAATTGACTTATTTCTAGCGCTAACTGTTCTTTGCTTTGATATTCAGCCGCAATCCAAACCTCTCCAGCTTCTTCCATAATTTTTTTTCCGATTTCATGAACGCCGGAGGCAAGCAGTTTTACAGTTGTCGAACTAGGATCTTGATTTAACGCTTTCTGCGATAATTCGAGCCAAAGCTCGTCAAATGTTTTCACTTGAATATTTTACTGACTAGGTGGAAACTGCGGTGGCTAATTTTCTAAGCCGATCAACCATCTGCGCGGGATTTGGGTCCCGATAAACCGCAGATCCTGCTACAAATGTATCCGCCCCAGCTGCACGTGCAATTTCGATCGTTTCAAGTGAAATTCCGCCATCAACTTGCAACCAGATTTTGCCAGTTCCAATTAATTCCCTAGCTCTGCGTACTTTTGGCATCATGTCAGCCATAAAACTTTGACCGCCAGCACCGGGCTCAACTGTCATAATTAAAATCATGTCGATATCGGATAGAAATCCGGAAATGACATCAATATCAGTTGCTGGCTTTAGGCCAACTGAGGACCTGGCGCCAGTTTTTCTAATATCACGCAGGATTTGTTGCGGATTACGAGCCGCTTCAAAGTGAAAGGTAACGCTAAAACAACCGATTTCACCGTATTTTGGCGCATCGAGATCAGGATTTGCAATCATTAGATGAGCATCGGTTTTTAAGGTGGTGCCTTTCACCAACTTCTCTGCCTGCGCCAAATCAAAAGTTTTCCGTGGAACAAATTCACCATCCATTACATCTAGGTGAAGAAAATCAGAAGTAGCTTCGACTCGTCTTATTTCATTTGGTAAATCATCAAAATTCGCATTCAAAATACTTGGACAGATCTGTATCGGCACGAATCTAATCTAATCGCTTTCGGAATAGAGCTAAGTACATTGCATCTGTGTCGTGCCGGTGCGGCCAAAGTTGCATGGTGCCATCTGGTGAAAGAAGCTCGGGTGATAAATCCACCTTTACGAGTTCTAAGTCCGGATATCTCTTTAGGATGGCGATTTTTTGCGCTGTAGTTTCAGCTAAATGTGGCGAACAGGTTGCGTATCCGAATAGCCCACCAGGTTTCAAGCTTTCAATTGCTGCACAAGATAATTCGAATTGCAGTTTCGTAAGTGTCGGCAAATCCGAAGGAGTTCGACGCCATCTAACTTCAGGTCTACGTCGCAAAGCTCCCAAACCCGTACATGGTACGTCCGCCAGAATTGAACCAAAGTTAATTTTTTGATCGGCGATATCTCGACCGTCACCCGTCCAGATAATCGAATCAGCACGAACTACTTGTTTGATTAGATCACTTCGAACTTTAGAAATTTCGTTGGCATATAACGGCGCTGGATCTAGGTAAGAAAGTAAAGCGGCTTTGCCACCGGGTCCGGCACAAAGATCTAACCATGGTTGCAGCGAGGCAGATTTAGCAAAACCGATTGCCACCAATTGGGAACCTTCATCTTGTACCCCAGCAGATCGGTTTCGAATCGCTTCAATCTCTTGCGGAACTGCGCTGCTGTGAACTCCGTAAGGAGAGTATTTTGTAGGGTTTCCTGGTAATTCATTTGGCGTCGATTTCGATGGCCAAGCAACTAATGTTGGTTTTACTGCTGAGTTGTTACATTCCAAAAGCTCTACCAACTCAACCTGGTCTTTTATTAAATCTTTGTAGGCAGAAATAATCCAATTAGGGTGCGAATATCGTGCATCATCTGGGGCGTCGATTAAGTGCTCAGTTAATGATT
>JBEGQQ010000072.1:0-3260 GCA_041180925.1 Actinomycetota bacterium | reverse complement strand
CTGGCTCGCAGTGCATATCTACAACTGCGTAAATTCCTTCAGGCTTCTTATTAATTTCAAATGACATTCGACGACGTCCCCAAACATCTAGTTTGTCGACGCGACCGCCGCTGTCTTTGATGATTTTTAAGTAAGTCTCAAGGCTTGGTGTAACGGTGCGCTCTTCGAGTTCTGGGTCAAGAATGACCATTAATTCATAGCGACGCATAAATTAAACCCCTTTGGACTAGGCGGTTACGGTCTTTCCGTAACAGAGGTGTTCGTCAATTAGGTAACTAAAGACGAACGGGCTAAGCCTAAACCAGATGGGTGGCAGGGCGAAATTTGTGTGTGGAAATTGATTATTTTTTAGGTTTTTGCCGGCCGCCGGAGGTCATCACAATCGGATCTGTGCCGCCGATATGTGCCGGATCGGCAAATGAAAGTACTGGTTCATCAGCTAACGCTGTCTTCATGTATGCCGTCCAAATTTTTGCTGGGAAAGTTCCACCAGTAACCGAACTTAATCCACCAATTCCATTTAAATTTTGTGTCGCATCATCGCGAAACATTGCAACTGATGTTGCAAGTTGTGGTGTGTAACCTGTGAACCAGGCCGATGCATTCTGTTCTGAAGTTCCGGTTTTACCAGCAGCTGGTCGACCAAATCCAGCAGTTCCACCGGTTGCAGTTCCGCTCTTAACCACACCTTGCAACGCATAATTTAAATCAGCCATTACCTCTTTGCTAAAAACAGTTTGTGGCGTTGGCTTTGCTTCATAAAGTACGCCACGGTTTGGTCCTAAAACTTTGGTAACCATAAATGGTTTTGCATAAACGCCATTTGCAGCAAAAGTTGCATAAGCCGCGGCCACATCAATTACATGCGGACTTGCGGCGCCAAGTACAACTGATGGCGTTGGCATCATGGCCACAGTTTGTGGAATACCGGCGCGACGAGCTACGTCAACAACTTTCTCTGGCCCAACTTTAATTCCGAGCGGAACATAAACTGTATTAATTGAGTGCGCTGTGGCAAAAGCTAAACTAACTTGGCCCCAACCTTCATCGCCATAATTATTTACTTCGTAATCTTTTCCGAAATCATCAAAGATTTGTGGGGTATCACCATTCCACATTGAACTGAGCGGAATTCCGGCTTCAAGTGCACCTGCTAGCGCAAAGACTTTAAAGGTCGAACCAGCTAACGCAATTGATTGCGTTGCATCATTTAATTGGCGAACTAAATAATCTTTGCCGCCATACATCGCAATGATTTCGCCGGTACCTGGTCGGATTGAAACTAAACCAATATGTAAATTCTCTGGCACTTTCTTTGGGGTTTGTTTATCGACGGCATCAACGGCGCCTTGTTGCGCCTTTTCATCCAACGTGGTCTTAACAATTAGACCACCTTTCATCAATTGATCATCGTTAAAACCAAGCGCCCGCATTTCCGATTGCACGTTCTGCATTAAATAACCTTTAGGTCCAGCTAGTGAACCAATCGTGACCCGGTCGCGAATCTTCGGCAATTTCATTTTGTCGCGCTTAGCTTTATCTAGCCACTTCGATTTAACCATGCCATCTAATACATAGTTGAAGCGCTCTTCTAACCGTTTCTGGTTATCTTTCGAATAAGACGGATCGTAAAAACCCGGCGAGCGCAAAATGCTTGCTAATACTGCGGATTGTTGAATCGTTAATTCACCAACGCTGCGATTGAAATATTGATTTGCAGCGGTTTCGACGCCGTAGGCACCGCGGCCAAAATAAATCGTATTTAAATAATTCTCTAGAATCTGATCTTTGCTTAATTGATTCTCTAATTTAATGGCAATCACGAGCTCTTTAATTTTGCGTTGAATGCTGCGCTCTGGTGATAAAAACGCAGTCTTGGCATATTGCTGGGTAATGGTTGAGCCACCGCCACCGCGGCCAAGTGAAACAATGTTGTCGATAACGGCGCGCGTTAACCCCGTGACGCTAAATGCGCGATTGTTATAAAAGTTGCGATCTTCGGCCGCCATCACTGCTTCCCGTAAATGAAGTGGAATTTTTGCAAGTGGCACAATGGTGCGGTTTTGATCGCCGTAACGGCCGATCTCTTTGCCATTTGAATATTGCACGACTGTTGCTTGGGTATTTACGAAATCATTTGGATTTGGAATACCAACCGTGAAATAAGCCAATACAAAGGTAAAGGCGCCGATTACAAAACCAAATCCCACCAGAAAGATTGCAGCGCGAATTAGTTTTTGGCGATTCATGGTTAAAGGCTACCCTGCTATGAAATCTTGATCTTCAAGTGTTGGTTTGCGACGCGGTGGTTTTCGATAAACCCCGTCGCCAAGCAAATATGAATGCACCAAATGGTTCCAGGTGCAGTTGCGACAGACTTCAACTAAATAGACGCGAAATTCGCCATATTCGCGCTCCATTTCCAACAATTCATCTAGCGTTTTGATTCGGCCAGAATATTGACCTAATTGATCGCCAAAGGTGTATCGAAGTTCTACCAATTTATCTTGTTTGCAGACTGGACAATTTCGATCAGCTTTAATTCCGTGAAATTTTGCTGCACGCATTAAATATGGATCGGCGTCACAGGCATCAATCGTGCCGCGGAAAACGCCCATCAAAGTTGCGCGTTTATCTAATGAATAATCAATAAATGCGCGCTTTGATTTCACGGGGGTAAGCCTAATTGTCTTAAGGTGACCAAGTGAAAGAGTTCTGGCGTTTAGTCGCCGAGAAAAACCTGCGAAGGCTCTTAGCTTTGCGGTGGAGCGGCCAATTCACCGATGGAATTTTCCAAAGCGGACTGGCCTCCTTTGTTTTATTTTCACCAGAGCGCCAAGCAAGTGCAATGGCCGCGGCGCTGGGCTTTACCGTGGTTTTATTGCCATATTCGATTGTCGGACCGTTAGTTGGAACTGTTCTAGATAAATTTCCGCGCCAACGAATTGCTCTCTTTGCAAATACATTTCGGGCGCTCAATTTGATTTTTATTTCCTATTTAGTTTTTACCGGAATTGGCGGTGTGCTCCTGGTAATTGCCGTGCTATTTGCTTTTGCCGCAAATCGTTTGTTGTTAGCTGGATTATCAGCTGGCTTACCTTTGATGATTGATCGCACCAGATTGATTGGCGCAAATGCCGTAGCAGTTACTGGTGGTTCAATCTTTTTAGTTTTAGGTGGTGGCGTTGGTTTAACAATCCGCCAAGCCTTAAATCAACTTGGAAATGCCGACAAATCCGATGGTGTGCTTTTGATGGTGG
>JBEGQQ010000071.1:0-3747 GCA_041180925.1 Actinomycetota bacterium | reverse complement strand
TCACCGGTGCCGGAAGCGGCATGGGGCGCGAAATTACATTAGAACTAGTTCGTCGCGGCGCAAAGGTTGCGGCAGTAGATATGCGCGAAGAAACTCTGGCTGAAACTGCCAAAATCGCTGGTCGTGACGTTGAAACATTTGTATTAGATATAACCAATCGAGCAGATGTGGCAAACCTTCCTGCAAAAATTGAATCCAAAATAGGTGGCGTTGATATTTTGATCAACAATGCTGGAATTATTCAGCCATTCATAAAGATTAATGACTTAACGATTGAACAAGCTGAAAAAGTTATGAATGTTAATTTCTACGGACCATTTTCAATGATCAAGGCATTCTTGCCAGGATTACTTAAAAGACCAATTGCACATATCCTCAATGTTTCATCGATGGGTGCCTATGCCCCAGTTCCGGGACAAAGTGTTTATGGTGCGTCGAAAGCCGCAGTTAAATTATTGACCGAAGGTTTGCGCTCTGAATTAATAGGAACAAATGTTGGAGTAACAGTTGTATTTCCAGGCGCTGTTGCCACAAATATTTCGGTGAATTCTGGTTTGGCAATGCCGGCAAATGCTGAAGAGCAAAGTTCGAAATTCAAATCTTTGCCGGCGCCAATTGCGGCGAAACAGATGGTTGATGCCATCGAAGCTGGAAAGCCGAGAATCACCATTGGCAAAGACGCAAAGACGATGGATCGACTTTCTCGGTTAAATCCAGTTTTCGCTGCAAATTTGATTTATCGGCAGATGAAGAGCCTGTTGGGCTAAGAGTCTAGGGATATTACCCATAGGCACCACCCATAAGGCCTGCCTAGCGCTTGTAGCCTGAGCCCATGGCCGCTGCTGGGAAGAAAGTCTTAATCGTCGAAGATGAACCTTTAATTGCTTCACTTCTCGCTACCGCGATTCAAGCTGCGGGATTTCAAACCGAAACTGCATCAAATGCAAATGAAGCAAAAAAATTAATTGATCACTTCCAGCCACAATTACTTCTTACGGACATCTCTTTAGGAGATGGACCTTCTGGAATCCATCTGGTCCATGCAGTTCAGAAATCAAATCCAGAGATTGCAATTTTAATCTTGACCAAATACGCCGATGCCATAAGAGCCAGCGCCGATGGTTTGAATATCCCAGAAAATGTTGGTTTTTTACGGAAACACCTTGTAACTGATAAAGATTATCTAATCGAGGCTATCGATAAAGTTTTAGAAAATAAGCCCTCAGAAGTTCGCCACGATGCGCAAGTGCGAAATACCATGCATGAATTAGATTCTGTCGAACGAAAAATTCTGCATTTGCTAGCACAGGGATATAACAACGCTGAAATTGCGTTTCGCAGTAACTTAAGCGTCAAAAGTATCGAGCGACGAATTGAGCGAATTTATAAAAGTTTGAACGTTTCATCCAAAGGAATACTAAATCCACGAATTGAAGCATCACGAATCTACTTCAACGAATTTGGAATTTCTGAACGTAACAGCCATTAATGAAAGACCAATTTTCGTTATTTTTACCCGAGTACTTATTAAGTAGAACCGTTTTTTACATAACTCTTGTTTGGGGTTTATTGACCCACTTTATTGACTCAATTTCAGGTTTCGAAGGAAAATATCTTGAACGAATCCTAATCGTATTCGTAATGCATATTCTAACTTTTAAAGCCATTCAACTTACAAAAATTATTTTTATAGACTACGTAAAAGGAATTTGGATTCCAGTAACATTGCTAACGATTGTAATGTTTTTAACTGCTTTGCGCGGACTTGTTCTAGCCTATCTATATTACCAGCTTGGAATATCTACGGAATTATCTTTAATTTATCGATCAACAGCTTCGTTATGTAATTATACGATAGCGATATTTGTAGCGACCTTAACTTACGGTGAAATCACTCGTCATAAAATGATTTCGCAACGTCTAATCGATAATCAAACTAATTTGAAGGCAACAAATTTTCAAGCTGAATCTGACTTAATGAATTTAGAAGTTATTTCGCTGGACAGAATCCAGAACCAATTGCGGCAACTTGCCCAACAAATTAGTTCAACCCGAGGAACTAAATTACTTTCCTTGCTAAAAGAATCTATTGAACGAGTAATTAAGCCGCTTACAAATGAAATCTATCAACCAAAACCGGCGAGCCATAACAAGGATTTACCACCTACCGAATTTAAGATTAATTTGAAAAGCGCTCTAAAAAATTATGCCAATCCAAAACATTTGGAATACTGGGGTTTGGTGCCCACGCTGGCATTTATGGCGGCACCGGTCATTGGGCACGCGTACGGCTTAAAAAATGGTGCGATTGCAATTTTCTTCTTCTTAATTATTGTTACTGGCGTAGTTCAATTAATCGGTCAAATTTCAGTTTACATATGTGAAATTCTCAGCAACAGATTCTGCAGATCAATTTTCTATCTATCAACTTTTATTTCAGCCTTAGTTATGCATCAATTTATTATTCTAGCTAGCAAAATTTTAAGTAGCACATTCAACCCATTTTGGGAAGTAATAGTTTTTAGTTTCATGATCCACCAAATTAACGCCTTTGCTAATGAAGCCCGGATTCAGGCAAATGCAAATACCAAAAAACTTTCAGCAATTAACGATGAATTGAGATGGAAGAATTCACGGCTGCGCATGAAGCAAAACTCTCGTACTCACGAAATAGCTGACATATTGCATGGCCAAATTCAAGCAAAACTCGTCGCAACCTATTTGAATTTAGAAGCTAATAATGGCAAAAATGAGGAAGTTTATATTAAAGAATTAGTAAATGATTTAGATTCAAAAATTGATTCTTTATCTGTTTCAAAAAATCAAAATCTAAAAATTGAATCCGTATTAGACGAAATTTCAAGTTTGTGGAGTGCCAATTCCACAATTAAAGTCCAATCTAATGGCGAAGTTTATTCGCGAATTAATTCGGACCAAGTTTGTTTAAGTACAGTTAGCATTTTATTGAACGAACTTGTTTTTAATTCAATTAAGCATGGAAATTCAAAACAAATTGATATTCATTTAGAGCTAGAAAGCCCATCGATTCTAAATTTAAAAGTTAGCAATGATGGTGATCTGCTACGTAATCCAAATTTGAAAGGTACTGGTAGCAAATTGCTTGACGATGTATCGATATCTTGGTCTCGCTACGATGAAAATGAGAAACTAACTACCGAAGTTCGTTTACCGATTACTTAATTTTCAACATTTCCTTAACTAATGGAATTACCTTTGTTCCGTAAAGTTCGAGAGATTTCATCAATTTTGTATGACTCTGCGGTCCATTAGCATATTTGAAGTCAAAGCGTTTCGCACCTATTGATGTGACCGCATGAACTATTTTTTTCGCCACCGTTTCAGGTGAACCCACATATTGGGATCCGTATTTAACTTCTTGTACAAATCCTTCTTTTGTAGGTGGCGCCCAGCCGCGTTCGCGACCAATTCGACCAAACATTTTTTCAAAATTTGGCCATTGTTCTTCTAGCGCCGCTTCATCAGTTTCGGCCACATAACCTGGTGAGTGAATTGATATCGGTAAAAGTTCGTTTCCAAATTCCGCCATTGAATGTCGGTACAAATGGGTGAATGGGGCGAACCTAGCTGGATCTCCACCAATGATGGCAATTGCAAGTTGCAGATTTAATCGCGCAGCGCGAACAACAGATTCTGGTGTTCCGCCAACTCCAACGCGAAGCGGAATTTTTCCGCCCTCGGTTTTGGGATACACCTCTTGGTTAGCTA
>JBEGQQ010000070.1:0-2745 GCA_041180925.1 Actinomycetota bacterium | reverse complement strand
CTTTGGGCTATATGTGCGCACGCTACTTACTCCTTCAATTACTGCTTTTATTGTGTGCGGCTTTTCGACCGCGCAGAGGGCAAACTTTACCTTTGAGCGTGAAATGGGTCAAAACGAGCCTGCTACGCTCACTTTTCTACTGCCTAATGGTCAAAAACAGGCTCATTGGACTCATAAACATGGCCATTTGCGCCGAAAATGAGGAACCTAGTGAAGCCGCGGCAGAACCAACGATCGTGAGTCACGGTTAGCACGGTTCCCTCATATTGATTAAGTGCATTTTCCAAACTCTCGGCGCTCGCTAAATCTAAGTTATCGGTTGGCTCATCAAGTAAAAGCAAGGTGTCGCCTGCAAGTTCCAGAAGTAAGACTTGGAATCTTGCCTGCTGACCACCAGATAATTGAGAAAATTTTTGATTTGCTGCCTGATCGATTTCGTATTTACCTAAAACTGATTTAGCAGCGCCTAATTGCAATGAATGTTCTTCCCATAAAATCTCTAGAAGCGTTTTATTTTCGAACTCTGGATGGGCATGCGTTTGTGCAAAATAACCAACTTCTACACGTGCACCATATTTGAAATCTCCGGTGTATTTAACCGTGCCATCTCCACCAATTAGACGTAAGAAGTGAGACTTACCGGTTCCGTTCTTTCCAAGCACTGCAACCCGATCTCCATAAAAAACTTCAAAATTAAATGGCTCAGTTAATCCATTAAGTGCAAAATTTTCGAAAGTTAAAGCACGAACTCCGGTGCGTCCGCCTTTAAGTGCCACTCGAACATTCTGTTCGATAGGTGGTGCAGGAGGCGCACCTAACTCTTCAAATTTACGTAAACGAGTCTGCATTGCTCGATATTTTGAGGCCATATCTGGTGAAGATTTCGCTTGATTACGAAGTGTCAAAACCAATTCTTTCAAGCGAGTATGTTCTTGTTCCCAACGCAATAAAACTTCTGCGAAACGTTCATTACGGGCACGTCGAGCCTCATGCCAAGTTGAGAATTTGCCGCCATGAACCCAGGCAGTATTTCCATTGTGTCCTTGTTCTAACGCAACAATTTTTGTTGCTACCTCTTCCAACAATTCACGATCGTGGCTAACAAAAAGCACGGTTTTCTTGGTCTCTTTAATTACCTGTTCTAGCCAACGTTTTGACGGAACATCTAAATAATTATCCGGCTCATCAAGTAGCAGCGTCTCTTCAGGGCCTTCCATCAGCGCGCGAACGACTAATTTCTTCTGCTCGCCGCCAGATAATGTATTTACTAGACGATCTTGAACTTTATCGAATGGTTTGCCCAGTGATTCGGTGCAGCAGGTATCCCAAATAACTTCAAAGTCATAACCGCCGGCATCGCCCCATTCAACAATCGCTTCGGCGTAAGCCATCTGGTCTTTCTCTTCTGCAGTTTCATACATGCGAGCTTCAGTCTCTTTTATTGCCGCAGCTGCATCGCGAATACGTTTTGGCGCAACCGAAAGCAATAAATCACGGACGGTTGAATCATCTCTAACGCTACCGATGAACTGGCGCATCACACCTAAACCACCGGTGATTGCAACGCTTCCCTCTTCTGGATCTAAGTCACCGGCAATCATTTTGAGCAAAGTTGTTTTTCCGGAACCGTTGGGGCCAATCAAAGCAACTTTATGGCCATCGCCAACGCGAAATGAGACTTCATTTAGTAGCACGCGGCCATCGGATAGCGAAAATTCCACTCCACTTACATCAATGTGGCCCAATTATTCGCCTTCCTCATCAACTGCATCATTTATAGAAAGTGCACGTTTTGCTAGCACTTTGTTGAATCTTTCGATCATCTCTACATCAGTCGGATAATCAACACCGACAAAAGTTAGACCATTCGCAGGGAAAACTACGGAATCTGAAGGTCGTTCTTTCTTATCCAATACTTCTTTAGCCCAAGAGACTGGAAATCTGCCCTCTCCGATGTAAACCATAGTTCCCACTAATGCTCGAACCATGTTGTAACAAAAGGCATCAGCGGTGATGTGCGAAATAATCACACCGTCATCCATCCGCTCGAAATCAAATCTCTGTAAATCACGAATGGTCGTGGCATTTGGGCGAAATTTCGCGTAGCTAAAGAAATCATTTTCACCAAGCAAAGAGGTTGCAGCTTGATTCATTAAATCAATATCTAAATCTCGATACCAAGGCGCTATATCTAGTCGCTTAATCGGTTCAACGATACCGTTTCCGTCTTGGATTTTGTAAACATAATGACGGCGAAGCGCCCCGTAGCGAGCATGAAAATTATTGCTTGCACGTTCAAAAGACTTAATTCTCATATCTTCAGGCAGAATTCGATTTAATCGATAAACCAAACTTTCGAATTCGAAACCAAAATCGCCTTCAGGTAAATCTGCATGCGCTACTTGGCCAGTTGCATGCACACCAGCATCTGTTCTACCTGCAACAACAGTTTCAATATTTTGGCGATATAGAGTGCTTAAAGCCGCCTCTAATTCACCTTGAACTGTTCGGACATCACTCTGCCTTCCCCAGCCAAAGAAATTAGTTCCGTCGTAACCCAAGAGAATTCGGGCACGAAAAAACCCACTCTCGGGTGCGAGAGTGGGTTGATTCATGACGGATACTTGGTTCGAGTTACAAAACCTCGATCACTGCCATAGGTGCGTTATCGCCCTTGCGTGGACCGATCTTTGTAATTCGTGTGTAACCACCGTTGCGATCTGCCATGCGTGGACCAATTTCAGT
>JBEGQQ010000069.1:0-8073 GCA_041180925.1 Actinomycetota bacterium | reverse complement strand
AAAAGGTTTGGAGTGGAACCGAGTATTTTTGATTGGAATCGGTGAGGGCTATCTGCCATATCCGCAGGCGCCCGAAGATGAAGAGCTTCGTCTCTTCTACGTTGGAATTACGCGAGCACGCGAACATCTCCATCTAAGCCACGGTGGCCAAGCTTCTAAGTTTTTAGATCAATTAATCAATTTGCGCTAAGTCACATCTATCGTTTATTCTTAGCGTTCAATTTACGTAGGTAAATTAGAAGTCAGAAGGGGCATAACGATGAGAAATTCATCTATCGCAAGCGCAACAAGCGCTCGCTTTGCTATGCCTGCAACTTATTCACCTACAACCAATTGGTCTGCCACCAAGCGTACATACGCACATTTTTGGGCAGAGGCGCCTTGGAGCTCTATTCGATAAGCGAATAGAACAGCCCCAAGGGCCTCGAATCCAAAAATGGATTTGGGGCCCTTTTCGTTTATACGCAATAAAAATCAAAAACGACAAAACAAAACAATAGAAAACGAAATGAAAGGAAAGACCCAATGTCAGTTCTATTTAATGAACTACTCATCCCTGGTTGGGCCGACGAGATGATCGGATTAAGCGACGTAACTGCGCCATCTGATATCTCGATGAACCTGCCGTGTTACAACGCAGAACCTGATCTCTTCTTCTCCGAAGATGAGGTTCAAATCGCAGCTGCAAAATCACTTTGCGGCGCCTGTCCGGTTCGGGCAAAGTGTTTAGCTGGTGCGCTCTCTCGCCAAGAACCATGTGGCGTTTGGGGCGGCGAACTATTTGATGACGGCGAAGTTATTGAGCGCAAGCGCAAAGCTGGTCGTCCTCGGTTAGTGAGCGCTGCTTAATGTATTCCAAGCACAGCCGCAATTTGGGTGGCGCGGATAACGCAATGTTTGTAATTCAAATGGATTATTTGGATCAACAATCACCGCGCCACCTAATAGCGAGCTCATTTTGCTATCAGCAAATTGAGTTATGGCCAGTGCCAAATAGCTTGATAACCAAGAGATAGTTGATGAAGTTAATCGTGATTCATTTTCGATTTGATCTGCAAAATGTAACCCTTGCCAAATCAACGAGCGCTCTTCCTCGGTAATTGAAACGCAATTAAAACAGGGAGTCTTTCCGGGAAGAACCAGCGGTCCAATAATGGGATTTGGGCCAAGACCAATCCGCACAATCAAATGAGCTTTATTTTCACTCACCCAACTTTGTAAATCCGAATTTTTAACTTTTCCGATTGCAACATTTAACTCAAAATTTGGAATTTCATATTGTGGCATCGGACCAAGCACCCGAGATTGTCTAATAACTCGTTCAGTTACATTTTTCTTAGTTAGTCCGAAATCTTGGTGTGAGATTTGATTGGAAATTAAGTCCGCACTATTAATTCTTTCGCCAGCATCATAAATAAGTTCAGTTCGGGCAAAACCACTGCGTTGAAGGCAGGCAAGTAATTCGATTCCAATATGGAAATTTCCATGAATATTTATCAAAAATCCTTGCCGATTAGAAATTAAATTTCGTCCGCCATCGATACATTTCGCCCGCCAACTAGCTTGAGCAAGTTCGGGATATAATCGCTTGGATAGCTCTTTAACCGCACCATCTTCGCTGAAATCGCCATCATGAGTTGGCCGATTTGGAATATTTGATTGATATCGGCCTTCAATTAAAAGCTTGGGCCAATGCACATCGATTAAGGAATTTTCTAAAAGAATTTCAACTAGGTCGTTAATCTTTTCTTCAGGTTCACCGGTGTATTGCGCAAGTTGGCTAATCGATCGCCGGCCATTCATTGCATTTACCAACGACACGTGCGCCCCTGAGATTTCAATTCCGTGGCGAAAATGACCAACAAAAATTGCGTCAGAATTGAGAGAAACAGCAGTTGCACCACTTTTTAACTTGGGACGGAATTCATTACCTGGCTTATTTTCATAAATTAACTTCATGGCGCAACTATTTCAGCGCCAGTGAAGCTAATTTATCGAGCGAGAAAAATTGTGGATATCAAACTTGGAAGTTTGTAAATTGCCATGGATCGCTCTCGTCGTACTCGCGTCCATCCCAACCTTTAAAGAATTCCTTCCGGGTTTGGAGCGGAGTCCAGTCGGCAGCTTCAGAGTGGAAACCACCCCAATATTTTTCAGCGAATGCCAAAACTTCACGCCATGGCATTTCATCTGGCACCAATAATCCTTTATTTTGGTTTTGCAGCATCCATGCAACTGCGGCGTAGACTGCGCTTCCAACTTGTACTGTCGTTGCTGATTGGTTTGGAATTAATTTTCGCGCATCTTGAATGCTTAACAGCGAACCGGTCCACCATGACTTATACGGATGGCCCATTAATAAAACACCTAGTCGATCTTCCCCAGAAATGATTTCGTCATTCATGATTCGCTGATTTGGCGTCAAATTCCATTGCATTCCTTCGAGTTCGCGCATCGAAGCAATTGCGGCATCAGTTGGGCAATACGCGTAATGAACTGTTGGACGGTAAACCGCCTTGTCGCCATCCCAAACTGTTAAGTGATCTGAAAGCGTGAAAGCTTCGCCGTGGCGAATTACCATTCCGGTAATTTCAAAGTTTGGCACCCACGAGCGAACCCAGGTTTTTGCGCCAGGTTGTGCAATACAAATTTGATTCTTTGGTCCACTTGAATGTGTGTACGCATTTACCGGTAATTTCTTTTCGTGAGTACCCCAACCAAGTTCAGCTGGCGCGACACCTTCTTCATAAAATCCTTCAACCGACCAAGTATTTACAAACTCATTTACTTGCTTTGGTTTATCCGAGATTTGAGTATCGCGTTCGGCAATGTGAATTACCTTAACTGTCAACGCTTGCGCTAATGCCGGATAGTTTTCTGATGCAAGTGCAGCTTCAACTTCCTTTGTTGCAATTCCATCTTTAATCGCGCGATTTGCGATATCGACAAGCGCTTTCTTAACTAAATGGGAAACTAAACCTGGATTGGCTCCATGTTCGACCACCATCGTTGGGCCAGTCTTTTCCCATTTAGATTTCATTTCGCGCATCCGCATGTGGCGAACATAGAGAGTGCGATCTTGCGGTGGAATTGAGTGGCCCCCTTCGTACGGATTCCAAACTTCAACTGACGTATTTAGATACATCACATCGTGATCGTGGCACCACTGCAAAATTACATTTGCATCAATGTTCCATGCCAAATCTAAAAGAAAGTCGCCCGCTTTTAAGTACTGACTTAATTTTGAATCTAAATTATCTTTTGTAATTTCTTCCTGGACGTAGGTAGCGCCTTTATCTAGCGAAGTTTGTACGCGTTTTCGATTGTCACGAGGATCCATGATCGTAATTTGTTTAGCATCAACTAAATGTTCAATTAGTAGCGGCAATGTGCATTGCGAAACTGAACCTGCACCTAAAACAAGGATTCGACCTTGGAATTTTTCGGACAATTAGACCCCGTTCTTGACTTTCTAGGTTGATTTAAAGTCGGGCAAATCCTATTTCGCTTCGCCCCACACACCAATTCCACTCCGCTTAGCTTGATACATCGCTGTATCGGCTCGGCGCATGAGATCGGCGCTGCCGTTATTTGAAACACATCCAACGCTTACACCAACTGAAATCTGCTGACCATCAATGTTGAATGGATAGCTCAAAGTGGCGCGAAGCGCCATCGCAAGCTCGAGGGCCGCTTCGTAATCTTCGTTGGTGAGAACACCAAATTCATCGCCACCTAATCTGGCGATAAGAGAATCGTCAGGGATTGCTTTTCGAAATCTTGATGAAATTTGGCGTAGCAAGCGATCGCCAGTTTCGTGACCAAATTGATCATTCACTGGTTTAAAGCCATCTAAATCCAATAACAAAAGCGAACCATTGGTGAAGCGATCTAATTCAGCAATAAACCGCCGGCGATTTGGTAAACCTGTTAAATCGTCGATTCGAGCAAGTTGTTGTTCGGCCGCCAAATTTTCAGATTTTTTCAGAGCAATCATCATTCGAGCAAAGCCAATCAGCAAAATAATTATTGCCGGGATTATTAAATAGCCAGAGATAGTCCCTGGCGCGATAGTTATTACCGAAAGGACGACAATCGCCAAAATTATTGATAAGCCAATATAAATCGGGTGTAGCGAATTAAATGGTGCAGAACTAATTCCGCGATGATATTGGGCTTCGGCAATCAAAATAAATCCGATTAACCAACCATAATCGAGCCAACTTCCTAAGTAATACGAATCTAAATTATTCAAAAAGAGAAAATCTGTAGCCGTGAAAATTGAGCAACCAATTGAAATTAAGGCGCTGTTCATAGTCAGGGGTCTACGAACAGCGCAGTAATATGTCCAAACCAGAATTATCAAGTCAGCAATTAAAAATACGATTTGAAAGAAACTTTGACTTTTGTCGATGATTAATCCAGCGCTCAAGGTACTGATTCCTAACACAAGTATTGCTGAATCAATCAAATTCACTAAATTGCTTTCACGATTAATTTGAAACAATTTTGGGATAGCAATAAATAAAAATGGATAAAACAAAAGATAACCAAGATTTGAAATTGTCGGCCAATTTATTAGTGCCACGCCAGCGCTCCAAAAGATTGCAGCTAGCGCAAAGAAGGTACCCGCCTTAAATTTTGCGGTGAATGCGGTCATCGAAACGGCGATTCCAGAAGCGATATAGTAATTATTTCCCAGAAAAATTGCTAAACAAAGAAAAATGCTCGGCAGAATTCGGAATACAAAGCCCACAACAAATTAGTTAATTGTTGGGCAGCGATCTAAGCAATAGGGAAGTCCCTAGGCTAACTATTTTGGAAACAATGGATTGATTGGTTTAATCGGAGCAATCCGTTGATAAGGCTCACCTTGGCTTGGTCGCAGATCTTTATTTCCAAAATTCGGCCACATCGAAAATGCTCGCTCTGCCTGAGCTGTAATTGTTAAAGATGGATTTACTCCCAAATTTGCAGTTACTGCTGAACCGTCAACAACGTGAAGTGTCGGGTAATTCCAAACTCGATGATACGGATCAATCACACCAGAATTTTCATCCGTTCCGATTACGCATCCGCCGACAAAGTGTGCCGTGAACGGCGCACCGATTAAATCTCCGATTGTGCCGGCCGGGACCCCGCCGTAATTTCGGGCAATTATTTCTGCTGTTTTATTTGCAGCAGGGATATAGGTCGCATTTGGATTCTGAGCATTGTTTTTTGAAGTGAAGTGCCAGCCAAAAATACTGCGTTTCATACCAGTTGTTATCGCACTATCGACATTTTGCATGATTAAAGCAATTACTGAACGCTCGCTCCAATTTCTGATATTCATAATGCGAAAAATGGTTAGCGGTTTGGTTATTAAAGTTTTAAAAATCTGAATAAAGCGATTTGAATTTCCATCAGTCATTATTGTTTGCAGTAGCGCCATTGAATTAGAGCCTTTGCCATATCGAACTGGTTCCACATGGGTACGACTATCTGGCCAAAACGAAGAAGTGATAGCGGAACCTTTTGTGAAATCAAAGTTTTTTTTCGGCATGATGGACCCAACTAATGCCTCACTATTTGTGCGAGAAAGTTTGCCTAATGAATTTGAAATTCTTGGAAGCTTATTCTTAACTTTCATTCGATGTAAGAGTTTTTGGGTGTTGTAAGTGCCAGCAGCTACTATTACTTGATCGGCAGTTAATGTTTTATTAATTGGTAACCAACTTGAAGATTTTTTAATCTTGATTTGCCAATGTCCATTTAAGTTCTCGATTTGAGTTACTGTGTTCATGGGTCTAATTTCGACGCCAATTTTTTCCGCAAGTGCTAAATAGTTCTTAACTAAAGTATTTTTGGCATTTAAGCGGCATCCAGTCATGCACGCGCCACATTGTGTGCAGCCACTTCTAATTGGTCCAAGGCCGTCAAAGTAAGGGTCGACTTTCTCTTTGCCAAAGTAGATACCGAGTGGCGCCAATTGAAATGTTTCCTCTACGCCCATTTCGCGCGCAACTTCCAACATAGCCTGATCGCTTGGTGAAAAATAAGGATTTTGAGCCACACCTAACATTTTTCGCGCCAATTCATACCAAGGAGCTAATTCACTTTTCCAATCCGTGATGTCTCGCCACTGCTCATCATTGAAATATTCATCGCTAGGTTGATACAACGTATTTGCATAGACAAGAGAGCCGCCACCAACGCCTGCACCAGCCAGAACTAAAACATTTGGGAGCGCATGAATACGTTGGATACCTTTTAACCCTAATTTGGGGGCGTACAAGAATTTATGTAATCGCCACGATGTTTTTGGAAAATCTTTATCTTCAAATCTAGCTCCAGCTTCTAAAACACAGACGCGATAACCTTTTTCAGCTAGACGCAGCGCTGCAACAGATCCGCCGAAGCCAGATCCGATGACAATTACATCAAAATCGCTCACTACGGCTTTATACCAGTTGCATCTTCCTCACGTATTTGCCACGTGGTCCCGTAAGTTTCCAATAAATCTAAAAATGGTTTTGGATCAAACCATTCTGGCCCATTTACGCCTTCTGGTTTCCAAATTCCCTTATGGATTAATTCCATAGCAATAACTGGGTTAATTGCGGTTTGCCAAACTACAGCTTGGTCACCATATTCCTTCATAGACCATTCATTGTCGACCACGTTATAAATGTAGCAAGCATAAGGTTTGCCAGATTTATCTAAGCCTTTAACGAGTGCGCCGGCACAAGTTTTGCCGCGCATACGTTCACCCAATGTTGCTGGATCAGGTAACGATGCTGTTAGTAAGTCTCGTGGTGCAACAGAAACACCTTGAACGTCAACGATTTCTTTTCGGTCAAGTCCAAGCATATGAATTGTTTTTAAAGTTGAAATAAACTGTGCGCCAAGCCCATATTTAAAGTTAACTTTTTTTGCATCGACTTTTTGCGGAATTAGAACAACTTCTTCGTGTTCTACGTTTACACATTCCACAGGACCGATGCCTTCTGGAAAATCAAAGATTTCTAATTCACTAAATGGTTCGGTCGTAAACCAACCACGGCCATCTTCCCAAACAATTGGCGGGTTGAGACATTCTTCAATCGTGGTCCAAATTGAAAACGAAGGTGCAAAGTTGTGACCTTCGACGTGAAGATTTGAGCCATCGAGGATTGTGATTTGATCAATCCGGCTAAATAAATGATCAGCTGCGTATTTAGCAAAGACATCGCTCATGCCAGGTTCGATACCCATTCCGACGAGTGCAAAAATCTTTCGCTCACCCCAGTTCCAATCGCGAGCAAATTGTTCGTCGCCAAGTTTCACGCCAGTTTCGGTATATGGATAGTGCGGATGAGGCCGCGAAAGTGACATTGCCATGTCGATGTAATTTGTATTTTCAATTTCACAAGCCAGGAAAATTGGCATTACATATCGAGGATCAACGGCATTAATAACAATGTCCGGATCTGCGGTGCGAATTAATTCGCGGATATCTTCAAGCTCAGCAGCGTTGACTTGGGCCGCAGAAAATCTCGAATCCTTAACTCGGTCCACTGCTTCTTCGGCGCGCGCCAATGTTCGGTCAGCAATTACCATCGAGGTAATAAAAGATTTACGAGAAGCGATATTAGCTATCGCTCGTCCAACACCACCGGCGCCAATAACTAGCGCTTTCATTTTTGATCAACTCCAATTGAGTAGATGCGCAGTTTAATCTAATGGTGATGTTTCTGCCAAACTTCGCATAACGTCCCCGTAGCTCAGTGGATAGAGCAACCGCCTCCTAAGCGGTAGGTCGCCGGTTCAACTCCGGCCGGGGACACAAGTATTTAATAATGTTTTTTCGCATTATTTGAATTATCTCGTCCTACCGCTTTCATGTTTTCCCAAAGCTTTTCCCAAAGAGCTTAAAAACCGTATGCGCAGATTGCGCTTCTTAACACTGTTTACCTCGATGGAAACTTTGCTGACTGCGAGTGATATTCGAGCCATTTTAGGAGTGGCTCGCTCTACCTTCTACACGATTATTCGCGATTCAGATTTTCCATCACCCATAAAAATTAATTCCAGAACTTACCGCTGGCATAG
>JBEGQQ010000068.1:0-3394 GCA_041180925.1 Actinomycetota bacterium | reverse complement strand
TCATCTACGGTGCGAACTAAAACACTTTTTCGAGGTTCGATTGAGACTATTCGCGCCAGAGTTCCTTCGCGCCCAGAAATATCACCAACTAGATTTACATGATCGCCAACCACAACAGATTTCGGTCCAAGTTCGCGCGCTTTCATCGCCAGTACCGTTGTGCCAAGTTCATCTCCAGCAAACCCTTTTCCGGAAATGAGTGCACAGGTAGTTCGGCCACGATCGACGGTAGTTACTAAAGCTTTTACAGCATCTTTATGCGCAGGGCGATCTTTAGTGCGTGGTTTAGTTCTGCGCGCCGGGCGAATCTTTGCATCCGATTCGTCGTAATCTCTTTTAGCCAACGATGGAACTCCAAAGTCTTGGAAAATCGGTCAAGGTTTTTCTAGTTGTGTCTATATTTTCGACTTCAATTCCTGATACAACTAAACCAAGAGTTGCACCAGATGTAGCTAACCGATGGTCCTCATAGGTATGGAAGACGCCACCATGTAACGGTTTAGGATTAATTCGAAGCGCAGTTGGTTCATCAATTACGTCGCCCCCGAGGGAATTAAATTCTTTAGCGATTGCAGCAAGTCGATCTGTTTCATGTTCACGTAAGTGTCCAATACCAGTCAAATGAGATGGCGAAGTTGCCAGCGCACAAAGCGTGGCAATAGCTGGAGTTAATTCACCAACATCATGCAGATCAATATTAATTCCGGATATTTTTCCACTTCCAGTTATTTTTAAACCAGGCTCGGCACCAGATACAAATTCGCATTTGGCACCCATCGCAGTGAAAATTTGGCGTAATTGATCACCTGGTTGCGTTGTTTTCTTCGGCCAATCTTTAATGGTTATTTCGCCGCCACAGACCATGGCAATTGACAGGAATGGTGCTGCATTTGATAAATCTGGTTCAATTATCAAGTCAACAGCCTTTAGTTTTCCTGGTGCAACGCTCCAAATTTTTTTCAATTTATCGACCGATACTTTGGCGCCAAAACCTTCAAGCATTTGTACTGTCATATCGATATGTGGCATCGATGGCAGTTCGCCGCCCACATGTTTAACGGTGATTCCTTCTTCGGTACTCGGTGCAATAAGTAAGAGCGCTGATAAGAATTGACTTGATTTACTAGCATCAATTTCGATTGCGCCGCCTCGGACTTGTCCGGTGGCGATTAATTTCATCGGCAATGAGTATTTACTCCCATGGTCAATTGAAATACCTAGACCTTCGAGCGCTTTGATTACTGGGCCAAGTGGTCGTTCATGTGAACGAGGATCGCCATCAAATTCAATTTCACCATTGGCAAAGGCGGCAAGTGGAGGCAAGAACCGCATAACTGTGCCGGCGTTCCCGACATCAATTTTTGTTTTTACTTTATCGGTTGAGATCTTGCCACGAGTAATTTCCCAAATTTCATTTTCATTTCCGTTATTTTTGACATCGATTTTTACGCCAAGTGATTTCAATCCGGCTGCCATTAATTCGGTGTCGCGCGAAACTAACGGTCTATGCAATTTTGAAGTTCCCTCAGCTTGCGCTGCCAAAATTAGTGCGCGATTTGTAACTGATTTAGAGCCAGGAATCGTCACCGATGCTGAAACTGGTTTTAAGCCACGAAATGGCGCAGGCCAGTTAGTCGATGAATTCATATGCATGATTCTATCGGTTTACTATTTATACATGTGTGGCCGTTTTGCTCAGAGCAAATCAATCGCTGATTTGGTTGAAGAATTCGGCATTACTGGAAATCCGGCATTATCGCCACTGCCTGCCAATTGGAATACTGCTCCAACAAATCCCATTTATATTGTTCGAAATAATTTGCTAAATGTTCGCGAATTAGCAATTGCTTCGTGGGGAATTATTGCGCCATGGATTAAAGATGAGGCTGAAGCAAAAGCGTCTCAATCTCGAGCAATTAATGCTCGCAGCGAAAGTATTTTTGAGAAACCAACTTTTCGAGAGTCAATCAGGTCCCGCCGATGTCTAATTCCAGCAGATGGTTACTACGAATGGGCGACTGAGTTAGGTCGATACAAAACAAAGCAACCGTTTTATATTTCAAATCCAAATCTGAAATCACTTTCTATAGCCGGAATTTGGAGCCAATGGAAATCACCAAATGGCGATTTGATTAATAGCGCTGCAGTTATTACCCGCGATTCGGTAAATGAATTAGCGACAATTCACAATCGCATGCCCGTGATGATGCCACGAGATCGCTGGGATCTTTGGTTAGATAATTCTGAACATTCGACCGAGGAGCTTCTGTACTTAATGAAAAACTCGAAACCCGATGATGGATTACATCCTTGGCCGGTAAGTAATGAAGTAAATAAAGTTGCAAATAATGGTCCACAATTAGTTAATCAAATTCAATTAAATGAACCTGAAACACTTTTTTAGAGACAATTTTTAATAGTTAGATGATTAACTTGGAAATGACATGGAGCTCAAATTGAAGCAAACTTTGGACAATGTAATAAATCAAATCGTAATTGGAAATAAAAGATGATTTGGTGGCCAATCGAAGTCCCAAATTTGTTCAATGGTTTATTAACTTTACGACCAGTTATACAGAGCGATATTGAATTAATTTACGAAGGTTGCCAAGATCCACTTATTCCAAAATTCACAACGATTCCACCAAATTACACGATTGATATGGCGAAGCAGTATGTCAATGAGCGAATCCCTCAAAATTTTGCAAAACAGACTGAAATTATTTTTGCAGTTGAATTTGATAAAAAATTCTGTGGCACCTTTTCTCTTCACACGATTGATCACCACAATCATCGGGCCGAAGTTGGTTATTGGATAGTAAAAGATATGCGTGATAAAGGAATCGGGACCAAAGCTGTGGAACTTATAACTGAATTTGGTTTGATGACAGTAGGTTTCAAGCGAATTGAAGCGATGGTTGATGTCGAAAACGAAGCCTCCCGAAAGTTATTGTTGAATGCTGGCTATGAATTTGAAGGAATTTTGCGCCAGCGAGTAACCAACAATGATGGCAAACAGATTGACATGGCAGTTTATGCCGCGACGCGTTCTTGAAAACCGGGAAATAAAAGGTAAAAATCAAAAATGGAATCACTAGCTCTGGCGGTGACAATAATTTTGGCAGTCGCTTATTTCGCAGGCCCTATTGCATATTTAGCAACTCGGATTCCGGGTAAAAATTTATTTTGGATTTTGGGGCGAAGATTATTGGTTTCAATTCTTTCGCTTGCCGGAATAGAATTTAGTTTGCAATTAATGTTTGCAAAAATTCTACTATTTCCCAAATTATTTGCAATTGTTGGCCTTTGCTTTGCTATTGCCGCTTTAGTTGAAGAGTGGAAGAGTTTTAAGCGTAAAAACTCTTAAATTAACTTCAATTATGTGTCTTAAATG
>JBEGQQ010000067.1:0-2714 GCA_041180925.1 Actinomycetota bacterium | reverse complement strand
TTCCATAACCTGATTGAAATCTTCTTCAGTTTCACCCGGAAAACCGACGATGAAATTCGATCTGATCCCAGCTTGCGGCGAAAGCGCGCGAACTTGGTTAATTAAGTGTAGATACGAATCTTTATGGCCAAAGCGGCGCATTGATCGTAAAACTTTCGCTGATGCATGTTGAAATGAAATATCAAAATATGGTGCCACTTTTTCGTTTTCAACCATTGCTTGCAGCAGCGTTGGTCTAATTTCAGCTGGTTGCAAGTAACTCAATCGCACCCGATTTATCCCATCGATTTCACAAAGCTTTGGCAATAATTTCTCCATTGCTTGTAAATCCCCCAAATCTTTTCCATAAGATGTGGTGTTCTCCGAAACCAAAAACAATTCACTAACGCCAGCTTCGGCCAGCCAGCTAGCTTCAGCTAAAACCTCATCGGGTGTGCGCGATACGAATGCGCCGCGAAAGCTCGGGATCGCACAAAAAGCGCAGCGCCGATCGCAACCGGAGGCTATTTTTAACGGCGCCCATGGCGCGGAATTTAATCTAGCGCGGGCAAAATCTTTCTCCACTTTTCGATCTGCCGGTGTGATCGGAAGTAATTTTCGGCGATCACTTGGCGTATGTATATTTAATTTTTGCCCCGACAAAATAGCTTTCAAGCGATTTGAAATATCTTGGTAGTCATCGAAACTTAATATTCCGTCAGCTTCTGGAAGTGCCGTAGCTAATTCACTTCCGTACCGTTCAGCCATACAACCAACTGCTACAACTGCTTTAGTAACGCCATTTTCTTTTAAGGAATTGGCTTCAAGGAGCGCATCAATTGAATCTTTTTTTGCCGATTCGATAAAACCACAAGTATTAATGACCGCAATTTCTGCTTGAGCAGCATCATCAATTAATTGCCAGCCATCAGCGGCTAAACGCCCAGCTAACTCTTCAGAATCAACATCATTTCGTGCGCAGCCCATTGTGATGAGAGCTACGGTTTTTTTCACAACTAGGAATTTACCCCATATGAAACTGTTACTACTTCACCTGACTGACCAAGTGGTGCTTGTTTCTTTCCATTTACTGTGACTTCTAACCCACCAGCATTTCCAAGGCGGGCATTAATTTCTTTATCACTGGTAAAGGTTCGGGTATCTCCGACATTCATCCGACCGCTAAATAACGTTGTGCCAGAACCATCGGTGACATTAATCCAACTTACGCCGCTAACCGCTTTCAAAACAACTTTGACCCCGGTTCCACTGGAAACAGTTTCATATGGCGTTGCCGAAGTTTTCGGAGTTGCAGTTGCACTTGGTGTTTGCGTAGGAGTTGGACTTTCAACGGCAACTGGCGCTGAGTCTGTGCTCCTTACATTTGAATAAACTGCGTAGCCACCAATAATCACGAAAATCGAAAGCACTGAAATCACGATTAGTTGCTTGCTATTTATTTGCTTGCGAACTTGTCTTGGTTCAGCAGCATTATTTTCAACCAAGCGATCATAAATTGGCCGAGCTTCCGCAGCTTGTTCGACATCATATGCAGTAATTAATTCAGCTGAATTTAATTTTAAATGATGTGCCAAAGAGCGAAGATGTCCTTTGGCATACGTTGCGCCACCTGCGCTTGAAAAATTATCAGCTTCAAATTCGCGAATCATGGTTGGTCGAATATTTGTTTTTTGACCAAGAGTTTCAACCGTCATGCCAGCGCGATTTCGCGCTTCAGCCAAAATGGTTCCTAAACTCATTGGCCAAGGGTAACTGCGTTTGAAAGAAGTGAAAAATTAGGGGGTTATCCCCTTTTTAACTATCAGCTTTGTTGCAGGGATTCGAGCACCGAATCGAGTTCTTCAGGTTTTACCAAAACTTTTCGAGCCTTTGACCCTTCACTTGGTCCGGTAATTCCCCTCGTTTCCATCAAATCCATTAATCGACCAGCTTTGGCAAATCCAATTCGAAGTTTGCGTTGCAACATTGATGTCGAACCAATTTGCGTTGTTACAACTAAATGCACTGCTTGCAATAATAATTCCAAATCATCACCAATTTCGCGATCGACCGTCGTAAATTGCTTTGTCGGAACGGTTACATCATCTCGATAATGTGGGCTTAATTGTTTCTTAACATGATTTACCACCGATTCAATTTCGCGCTCTGAAACATAAGCACCTTGAATGCGAAGCGTTCTAGATGCGCCCATCGGAATAAACAATGCATCGCCTTGGCCAATTAATTTTTCAGCGCCAGGTGAATCTAAAATAACGCGCGAATCAGCCAGTGAAGATGTGGCAAAAGAAAGGCGTGATGGGACGTTTGCCTTAATTAAGCCTGTAACCACATCAACGCTCGGGCGTTGTGTTGCTAAAACCAAATGAATTCCAGCCGATCTAGCTAATTGAGTAATTCGAACAACTGATTCTTCAACATCCTTTGCCGCCACCATCATTAAATCTGCCAACTCGTCGATGATGACTAATAAATATGGATATGGCTCCAAAATTCGATCGCTGCCTGGCGGTGCAACAACCTTGCCGGCGCGCACTGCTTTATTGAAATCATCGATATGGCGGAAGCCAAAGCTGGATAAATCTTCGTAGCGCAGATCCATTTCGCGTACAACCCACTGCAACGCATCGGCTGCTTTTTTTGGATTGGTGATAATTGGCGTAATCAAATGTGGAATTCCATCGTAAGCATTTAATTCCACACGCTTTGGATCAATC
>JBEGQQ010000066.1:0-6534 GCA_041180925.1 Actinomycetota bacterium | reverse complement strand
AATGCACGATCAACCAATAAGTTTTCGACTAGGCCAAGCTCGCCGGCATTTGGTGTTTCGAGCGAAAAGAATATTTTTTTACCTGGCCAGCTTTGAGCAGATTTTACAATCGCACCATCTTCACCATTAAGAATTCCAATTTTGGCGTGCGCTAATAATTTAATTTTCGCCGCAGCATAATTTTCAAAACTTCCATGCCAATCTGTGTGATCGTCTGCAATATTCAAAATTGCAACTGCCCTGAATTGAGCTTTTCTAAGCCAGTGAATTTGAAAAGAGGAGAGCTCTAGTACTAAAAATCGGTGCCCTTCGGTAATGGATTCAATCACCGTTTTACCCACATTGCCGCATGCAATTGAATTTTTTATCATGGTAGCGGCTAATTCAGTAGTTGACGTTTTGCCGTTTGTACCGGTTATTGCATACCAAATTTGCCCAGAAGGGCGATATTCCCAAGCCAAATCAATCTCATTGGTTATTTCAATTCCCTTTTTTTGCAATGCGAGAATCAATGGATGGGTCGGTTTCCAACCAGGAGAAACCACCGCAAAATCAAAATCTAAATTTTCTAAATCTGTAATTGGATGAGTATCAAAATTAGTTTCTTTTTCGTCAGAAACTTTTACTGTCGCACCTTTCGAAATTAAGAAATTAGCGACAGCGCTTCCGGTAACGCCTCCGCCTAGAATTAGCGCGCGCTTGCCAACCATTAATTTACGACCCACTGGGCATAAAACAGACCTAGACCGATCGCCACTGAGAGTCCGGCAATAATCCAGAATCGAACCACGATCGTCACTTCACCCCAACCCATTAACTCAAAATGGTGTTGCAAGGGAGCCATTTTGAAAATTCGCTTTCCGCCCGAAAGTTTGAAATAAGCAACTTGGATGATTGTTGAGAGCGTAATAATTACAAAAAGTCCGCCAATTAAAAGCAATAAAAGTTCGGTCCGAGTAGTTACAGCCAACCCTGCTAAGGCACCACCAAGGGCAAGCGAGCCGGTGTCGCCCATGAAGATTTTTGCTGGTGAAGTGTTCCACCATAAAAACCCAGTACATGATGCAGCCAGTGCTGCAGCAAGAACTGCCAAATCGAGCGGATCGCGAACAGAATAACAATTAGGAGTAGTAGCAATTGCACATGACTGACCAAATTCCCAAACACCAATTAATACAAAAGCTAAAAAGGACATAACTGAAGCGCCGGTCGCCAAACCATCTAAACCATCGGTCAGGTTTACGCCATTACTTGTCGCAGTAACCATAATGACTACCCAAATCACAACTAAAACTGCACCGAGCGTAATCCCGGTTTCTCTTATGGCAGATAGGTTTTGGGAAATTGGGGTAAGTCCATCTCGATCTGGGAATTTCATTCCTAAAACAGCAAAAGTTGCCGCCACTAGAACTTGGCCGCCAATTTTTTGCCAAGCAGTCAAGCCAAGAGATCTCTGCTTAGCTACTTTGAGCCAATCATCTAAAAATCCAACAAAGCCCAGACCAATAAATAGTCCAATTACCAAAATTGCGGAAGTTGAAATTGCCGTACGGGAAATTAAGTGCGAAATTAAATATCCAGCTACTGCTGCGAAAGCGATGACGATGCCACCCATTGTTGGAGTTCCGCGCTTAACGTGATGGGATTTTGGACCGTCATCACGAATTATTTGGCCGTATCCGCGTTTTGCCAGACTACGAATCAGAACTGGGGTGCCAAAAAAACTGAAGAGAAGTGCAAAAACTCCAGAGAAAAGTATCTCTCTCAATTTTCACCCCGTTCTTGTTCTGATTTCCAGCGCTCGATTATCCCGTCTGCTAACTCATTTAGCGCTTCGGCGCGAGAAGCTTTAACTAAAACCACATCTCCAGGTTCGATTTGAGGGAGGTAATCCATCGCACTTTGAATTGAATCAACATAAATTCCACCATAATCCTTATTTTTAACCGCTATTAAATGATCAATTCCAAGTTCAATCGCAAGTTTGCCAATTTTCTCATGTGCAGATTTACTTTCAGATCCAAGCTCATGCATTGTTCCGAGGAATGCCCAAGCTGCGCCGCCGCGTTCCTGAGCAAATAAGGCCAAAGTGCGAAGCGCGGCAGAAATTGATTCTGGATTGGCATTATAAGAATCATTAATCACCAATAGATCTTCTAGATCGATTAGCTCCATCCGCCACTTACTTTTAAGTTGCGCACTTGATAACGCGGAAGCGATTTTCTCGCTACTTATGCCTAGAGCTACACCAACCGAAGCCGCTGCTAGCGCATTTGGAATTTGGTGCAATCCAATCAATCTAAGCGAAACCGGAACCCGATCATCGGGAGTAACTAAATCAAAGTAGGCGCGTCCTTCACGCGATTCAATATCAGCGGCACGAACCGTGCAAGAACTTCCTTCGCCAAATGTGATTTTTTTACCTTTAAATTTTTTTCCCATAGCTGGCGTTAAATCGTCATATGTTCCAAGAATTGCTACTCCATTGTTATCCAATGAGTCAATCAGTTCACCTTTGGTTTCAGCGATTGCGGCGCGTGAGCCAAACTCCCCAAGATGTGCCGTTCCTACGGTTAACACCACGCCAATATTTGGCTTAACTATTTCCGATAATTTTTTTATATCTCCTTGATGTCTAGCGCCGAGTTCGGCGATGCAATATTTTGTGTTTCTAGTGCAGTGCAGCAGCGTTAATGGCGCACCAAGTTCATTATTAAATGACCCTTCCGGAGCCACGGTTGTCCCATTTAAAGATAGTAAATGTTGCAAAAGCTCTTTGGTTGTCGTTTTACCTTGGGATCCAGTAATTCCGATTACGGTCAGATCCGTTAGTTGGGTACGAACGTATTTTGCAATTTCACCTAGCGCAACTAGGACATTTGCTACTTTGATGTGCGGTTCACTAACCTGTTTAGTAGTGAGTGCTGCCACAGCTCCGTTTTGAAGTGCATCAGCAATGAAATTATGGCCATCAAGTTTTTCGCCTTCGAGTGCAAGAAAAAGAGAGCCCTTGGTGGCTTTGCGAGAATCAAATACCGGAGCACTCGTTATTAGTAAGCCCAGATCACAATTGGAAATCCCACCAGTTATTTCGCAGATTTTTGCTACTGATAAATCAATCATTAATTACCTGCAATCGCATTGGCCAGGACAACGGCATCATCGAATGGAAACTTTTTTCCTTGAATTTCTTGTCCGGTTTCATGCCCTTTACCTAAAACTGCTACGACATCACCCGGTTTTGCTAACGCAACTGCCCGCTCTATCGCCATTTTACGGTCGACAATGACTTCGCCTTTATGCTCGCCCGCCATCTGCTTCAAGATTTCAGTTGGATCTTCACTGCGTGGATTGTCACTTGTAAAAATTGCAATATCACTGCCGGCCACGAGCGCATCTCCCATTAATGGGCGCTTGCTCCGGTCACGATCACCACCACAACCAAGAACGGCAATAACTGAGCCGTTAGTTAATTTTCGAGCTTCAGCCAATACTCGATTAACTGCATCAGGTGTGTGGGCATAATCCACAAAAGCCGTAAATTTTTGACCGACCTCAACTTTTTCAAATCTACCCGGCGCGCCACGATATTTACTTAAATTTGTTGAAATTTCAATTGGGTCGATTCCACTCATGTATGCAATAGCAACTGCCATCAATAAATTATCTAAATTAAAGGCGCCAATCAGAGAAGTTCGACCTTCGATCAGGATTCCGCCAACCCCGCGAATTTTGACCTGATCTTGATCAATTGATTGGTAATGCCAATCTGCGCTAGTTGCCTTTCTTGAAACAGTTGTTACCGGGATTTTAATCAGCTTGGAAAGTTTTGCGCCGGATTCGTCATCAACATTTATAACCGCTTGATCGCTCAAACCATATTGAAATAATTTTGCTTTGGCATTGAAATAATTATCCATATTTTCATGGAAATCTAGATGGTCCTGAGTTAAATTAGTAAATCCGGCGATATTAAAGTGACTGCCAATAATGCGGTTAAGTTCTAATGCGTGACTTGAAACTTCCATTGCGACCGAACGAATGTGCCGTTCGCACATTGTCGCCATTATTGCCTGCAAATCTGCCGCTTCCGGAGTTGTATGCCGACTTGGTACAACTTCAGAATCAATTAATGTATTGATTGTTCCGATTAAGCCACTACTCCAGCCAGCAGTCTGCCAAATTTGATGAAGCAAGGTAGTTACCGTAGTTTTCCCATTTGTGCCCGTGATCCCAACGGTGAACATCTTTTTCATTGGTTGGTCATAAAATGCAGCTGCTAATTCACCAACTAATTTTCGAGGGTCACCAACGACAACTGTTGGCAAATTTTTACTTAATTCCGAACCTTTGGCGTCGGTAATTACCGCAACGGCACCTTTTAGGGCTGCTTGATCTGCAAATTCAGCACCATGATGCTTTTCGCCTGAAATCGCCAGAAAGATATCGCCACTACGAACTTCGTCTGCATTTTGAGCAACACCGGTGACCTCAAAATCTGTTCCGAAATATTCAATTCCAATCGCATCAGCTAATTTTGAGAACTTAATTTTTTTAGTTTCAAGCGGCCGAATCATGTTTGACCTCGGCTTCATTTAACGCCATTGGTTTTGGTTTTCCCCCAGTAGGTGCGATTTTTTTACTTTGCAGCACAAAGCTCATCACATCATGAAATACCGGGCCACCTAATGCGCCGCCCCAATGCATTCCTTGTGGTCGCTGAATTGTTACGTTAATAACGTACTTAGGATCATCTGCTGGTGCGAAACCGATAAACGAAGCGGTGTAACCGCTGTAGCAATTACAAGATTTGTCAAAGCGCATCGCAGTTCCAGTCTTACCTGCAACTCGATAACCTTTTATTGCTGCCGAAGGAGCGGTTCCATTCGGAGTAACCACGCTCTCCATCATTAATCGCATCGTTTTTGCAGTTTCGGCGCTGATCACCCGAACGCTGTTTAAATTCCGTTTTGCTGGGGTAAACCTTCCTTGAGCATCGGAAGTTCCTGCGATAACAGTTGGCGAAACTCTGACACCGTTATTTGCGATTGTGGCAAAAACTTGCGTCGCCTGCATCGCAGTTACGGAGTAACCCTGACCAAAGGCAATTGTTGGCAACGAGGTGCCACTCCACTGACTAACTGGGGCCAAGATGCCATTTGATTCACCGGGTAATCCGGAGTTTGTACTTTGACCAATTCCAAACTTACGCAGATAGTCATGCAGTTTTGTTGCGCCGAGTGATTCACCAATCAAAATTGTTCCGGTATTGCTGGAAACTGCCAAGATTCCCGTCGTGGTCAATCTTTGAGTTTTATGAAATTCATGATCTTTGATTAATCGATCAAATCTTTTCACCTTATAAGGTACCGAAAAAACTGAATTTGGATTTACTAAATTTTCTTCAATTGCTGCTGCAATTGTCATGACTTTTCCGGTAGATCCTGGCTCATAAACTTCCTGAACGGAAGGGTTGAAAAAATCAGTCAACTTAAATTTCTTAGAATTATTTGGATCAAAAGTTGGTGCAGTAGCGTGAGCCAAAATTTCGCCAGTTTTTGGATCCATCACAATTACTGTGCCACTCAAAGCGGAAGATTTTCGAACTGCGTTGGCAATAGATTTTTCTGCTACCCATTGAATGTCACGATCAATCGTTAATCGAAGCGAAGTGCCCGGTTTCGCTTCAACTTTAACTTGCTGTGACCCGGGAATTCTTGTGCCAAATCCAGTTGAAATTGCAGCCTGACCATTTATGCCCGATAACGTGGAATTCCAAGCACTTTCTAACCCTGCTGCACCATTTCCATCATCTTTTGTAAAACCAAGTAGTGAAGCTACTAAATGTCCCGAAGGATATTCTCGGGAATACATGCGCTCAGCAAAAATACCGACGATTCTTTGATCGAGATTCTCCAGATTTAAATTGTTATTAAAAGCCGTGATATCAGTTTTTAGCTTTTGCCAAATAGCTGGTTTCACAGATCTTGCAACTTCGAACCAACGCGCAGTGCCAATAATTTTAGATTTTATTAATTCCGGATCCATCTTGAGATATGGCGCTAAGAATTCGGCAGTCTGGCTCGGATTGGTGATCATTTTTTGATCAACCACAATTCGATACGAATCAACACTTCGGGCAAATGGTTCGCCCTTATTGTCAGTAATGGCACCGCGAGGCGCCAGCAACGTGGTGGTTTGCGTCAATTCACTTTGTGCCCGTTGAACATATCCGCTTGCCGAGACGGTCTGAACTCGAATCAACTGCCCCAAAATAACGGCCGTAAAGATTGTAAATAATAAAACTAATTGAATTAATCGCTTTTCAAAAAGTTTCAAATTAGCCATTTTTGATCTCCAAATAGCTAATGGTTGGAGCTGGCACCATTCCAAGTGCCTTAGCTTCAGCGGCTAATTTATCTGGTGTGGATAGCGCCGATATCTGACGATTTATTTCATCTTTTTGGCTGACTAGCTTCTGATTTTCAATTTGAAGTTGATTTAGTGTAAAGGCATCTTTAGTCGCTAACGAAT
>JBEGQQ010000065.1:0-5846 GCA_041180925.1 Actinomycetota bacterium | reverse complement strand
GAATCAGCCAAAACATTTGCTGCAGCAATTGCTAAATGTCGAACCGTTTTTTGGAATGGTCCAATGGGGGTATTTGAATTTCCAGCATTTGCACATGGAACTAAAGAGGTTGCAACTGCTTTGACAAGAGTATCTGGAATTTCGGTTGTTGGCGGTGGCGATTCGGCGGCAGCGGTTCGCGCTTTGGGATTTAAAGATTCCGAGTTTGGTTATATTTCTACTGGCGGCGGCGCTTCACTTGAATATTTAGAGGGTAAAGAGTTGCCGGGGCTAACGGCGCTAGGTTTTTAAATTAAAGGAGCGAGAAATGCGTAAACCATTAATGGCTGGTAATTGGAAGATGAACCTCAATCATCTCGAAGCAATTGCTGTCGCACAAAAATTGGTTTATAGCTTGGATGATAAAGATTATGACGCAGTTGATATTGCCGTACTGCCGCCTTTTACTGACATAAGATCAATTCAAACTTTGGTTGATGGCGATAGGTTACGCCTTCAATATGGCGCACAAGATTTGTCACCCGAAACTAGTGGCGCGTTCACTGGCGATATCTCAGGAAGCATGTTGGCCAAATTAGGTTGCACTTATGTTGCCGTCGGTCACAGCGAACGACGGACGATTCATCATGAAGATGATAAATTGATAAACAAAAAAATAAGAGCGGCTTTAGCAAATGAATTAATTCCAATATTTTGCGTCGGCGAAGAGTTAGCTATTCGTGAATCGGGAACCCATGTTGCCCATGTCGTAAGTCAAGTAAAAAATGGTTTAGCTGGATTTCACAAGCCAGACTTAAAGAAAATAGTGATTGCTTATGAACCGGTATGGGCGATTGGAACTGGAAAGACAGCCACACCAGAAGATGCTCAAGAAGTATGTTTTGAAATTCGAAAAGCTATTAAAGAGATTGGGTCAGCCGATATCGCACAGAATATGAGAATTTTGTATGGCGGCTCAGTTAAGTCATCCAACGTAGTTGAAATCATGGCGCAACCAGATGTGGATGGTGCACTTGTTGGCGGTGCAAGCCTAGATCCAGAGGAATTTGCCAAAATTGCAAAGTTTCAAAGCGCCAAGAGTGGCGAATAAAAGCGATAGAATTGACCTTCAAGGAGTTGAAATGAAACTAGCTATTTCGATTATTCTGATCATTACAAGTTTGTTGATGATCATGCTGGTCCTTTTACACAAGGGTAAGGGCGCCGGGCTCTCTGATTTATTCGGCGGTGGAATTTCTTCATCATATGGCGGTTCCTCAGTTGTAGAACGGAACTTGGACCGAATCACGATTGTTGTTGGTGGACTTTGGTTTGCCTCTGTTGTGGCGCTTGGTTTGTTACTAAAATAATTTTTATCGGCAACTTTCAAAACACGTAGGAGTATTAAATGGCAGGTGGCAGTGCAATTCGCGGTAGCCGAGTCGGCGCCGGCCCAATGGGCGAAGCCGAACGCGGCGAAGCCATTGAACGATTTACGATCTCGTATTGGTGTGCAAATAACCACGAAATCAAGCCGTCGTTTGCCAAAGAAGAAGGCGTAGAAATTCCCGATGAATGGGATTGCCCACGTTGTGGATTTCCAGCAGGTCGCGATAAAAACAATCCACCTAGCCCGATGAAAAATGAGCCATATAAAACTCATTTAGCTTATGTTAAAGAGCGTCGAACACCAGCTGAAGGTGCAAAAATTTTAGAAGATGCTTTAAAAAAATTACGCGGCGACGACGACTAAAGTTTATTTGCCACTTCAATCAATTGCGCAATAGCGATTTTTCGGTTTCTAAAATGCAGTCTAGAAACTGGATAGTTTCGCTCCTTAAGCGCCCGCGCATCACCCAAAGCCTGCGCCATCAATAAAGCTTTAAAGCCATATTTTTGTTTTGGAATCTCAAAGTCGTTTTCAACTTCACCAGTTAGTTGCAAAAAAGATCCATTTGGTTGGCCACCTTTATGGAACTGGCCAGTTGAATGCAGGAATCTAGGCCCCCAACCAAAAGTTACTGGGCGACCAGATTTCTTCGCCAGAATTTCGCGCAACTTAAAAATATCAAGATCTTCTATGCGATCTAGATATGCGGTAATCGCTAAATATCCCGTAGTAGGTATGGAATCAATAATTTGGCGAAGTTCATCCAATGCAAAATCCTTATCACCAAAAATCTCAATCTCACCATCAATTGCTTTTGGCTTGAAATTTGGAATTACTCCATTCCATTCAGCTAATAACTTTCCAGTCTGCTCTTTTGCTTCCGTTACATTTGGTTGGTTGAACGGATCTATTTTTAGCGCGGCGCCAAGTAGAGCAGTAGTCCATTCCCAAAAAATAAATTGAGATCCCAGATCACCACGGATTTGAAGGTCACCTGAATTTTCAAAACCGATTCGAATTTGACTACTTCCGATCGTTGCATCACTGCTTTCGATAACAACTGGAAGTCGACCTGTGCCTTCTTTTCCGGTTGATTCAGCAATAAGTTGCTCAATCCAATCCGATAGGCCAGGCATGGTATTTGAATCTGTAAATGCCAAATATTGTTCACATTGTGTTGCAATCAAGTAAGCCAGATCAATCGCTGAATTAAATTCTTCAAAAAGTTGGCCTAAAGTTTGACGCGCGCCATTTAGTAGTTCATCTATTTCAATCCCTAATATGGCAGCTGGCACTAAACCAAAAGCACTCAATGCACTGAATCTGCCGCCAACATTTGGATCAGCGTTTACAACCTGGAATCCATTTTTTCTAGCGTCCACATCTAGGGGTGAATTAGGGTCGGTGCAGAAAATCATATGTTCTTTTGGATCCAGGCCAGCTGCCATAAATTGGTTTTCAAAAAATGATCTTTGTGAGGAAGTTTCGATTGTAGATCCAGATTTAGAACTAACTAAAACTATAGTTTTCTTCAAGTCGTTATTTAATGCATGAGAAAGATAATTAGGATCTGTTGAATCCAATATAAAAATCTTCTTTTCGTAAGTTGCAGCTAAGACTTCTGGGGCTAGGGAAGATCCACCCATTCCACACAAAATCAGCTGGTTACTCTTTCCAAATTTGGCTTCGATTTTCTCTAGCTCCGGAATCAAGTCAAGCGATGTTGTAGGCAAATCCACCCAATTAAGCCGGACGGCAGCTTCTGGAGCAGCTGATTCTCCCCAAATAAAAGGGTCTTTCGTTTTTAACTTTGCATTTGCAGATACGAGTGTGCGGTACAGAGGTGCTGAGCGATCAACTTTTGCTAGTAATTCACCATCAATTTCAATTGTCATTTCTGTACTCGAACCAACTCAATAAGGGCTTTCCAGCTTTCAATAAATTTAGAAATTCCGTCTCGCTCTAATTCGTCGGTGACTAATTTGAGATTTATCCCAGACGCTTTCAGATCCGCAATTATTAATTTGGACTCTTCAATACGCTGCCCAATTTGATTGGCTGATGGATTTCCGTGGTCTAAAAATGCATCAAGGGTGGCTGGTGGCATTGTGTTGACGGAATTAGGGGCAATCAATTCATCAATGTATTTGGTATCTGGATAATTTGGATTTTTTACGCCAGTGGATGCCCAGAGCGGTCGTTGCAAATTTAAAGAATTTTCTAACCCAGCAAATTTCTTTTGAAAGAGCTCATATGCCAAGCAGGCATTTGCAACAGCTGCTTTACCCTTTAGCGTTTCATTTTCTAATAGCGGATCTATTGCAGTATCGAGTCGTGAGATAAAGAATGATGCAACCGAATGAACCTTTTTCGGATTAGCACATTTTTTGGCACCAGCAATGTACGCGTCAATTACTTCGGTGTATCTCTCGATTGAAAATATTAAGGTCACGTTTACAGAAATACCAATTGAGATTAATTCAGTTAAAGCGACTAAACCTTCCTTGGTTGCCGGAACTTTGATCATCAAATTTTCTTGGTCGATCATGCCCCAGAGTCGTTTCGCCTGATCAATAGTTTGAGTCGCATCATGCGCAAAGCGAGGATCTACTTCGATACTAACTCGACCATCGACACCGTTAGTTTCCGAGTAAATTGGTTTCAAAATTTGGCAAGCTCTTCGTACATCATCCGTGGTTAGCTGCTCAATAATTTCTTCGGCATTTAAATTGCGGATTGTTTCAATGTCATTTCTATAACTTGGATCTTTGGTTATGGCAGCGGTAAAAATTGCTGGGTTTGTGGTAACGCCATAAATTTCACGTCGATTTACCCGGTTGACCAGAGAATTTGGATGACCGTTATCGATGTTGCCGCGGGATAGGTCATCTAGCCAGGCCGATGTTCCGGCTTGATAAAGATCTGCTATTTTCATCGGAGTCTAGCTTTTATCTTTTCGACAATTGATTCTGGTCCAAAACCGTATTCTTCAAATAAAATTTTTGGTGAAGCAGATGCGCCGTAATGTTCTAACGAAATCACAATTCCATCTGCCCCTACGTAGTCACGCCATCCTTGAGCAATACCAACTTCGATACTCACCTTTAAAATATCTTTTGGAAGTACCGTGGATTTGTAGCTTTCAGGTTGATCGCTAAACCATTCAAGACAAGGCGCGCTTACAACTTGAACATCAGGAATCATTTCCGAAATTTTCATCGCGATTGAAACCTCAGAACCCGTCGCGATAATCACGACTTTTGGATTTTTTGCCGATTTTAAAATGTATGCACCTTTGGTAACTCCTGAAGCGCTCTCTAATTCACTACGATCAAAAACCGGTAAATTCTGGCGAGATAGCGCGATTCCGGCAGGTTTGTTTCGCTTTAGGATTTCCAGCCAAGCAACTGCAACTTCATTTGCATCGGCAGGTCTTACAAAATTGAAATTTGGTATTGCACGAAGCGCCGCAAAATGTTCAACAGGTTGATGCGTTGGTCCATCTTCACCCAAACCAATCGAATCGTGGCTCCAAACAAATAATGATGGAATATCCATAAGTGCTGCCAAACGTACTGCCGGGCGCATGTAATCGCTGAAAACTAAAAAGGTTCCTCCAAATGCTCTTGATAAACCATTCAACGTAATGCCATTCAAAATTGCACCCATCGCATGTTCTCGAATGCCAAAATGAATTACCCGACCATATGGTGAGGCGCCTTTAATTGAGCTACTTGCTGGCAAAAACGACCCACCATTTTCAATTGTGGTGTTGTTGCTCTCCGCTAAATCAGCTGAACCGCCCCAAAGTTCGGGCATCGATTCAGCAATCGCATTAATCACTTTGCCTGACGCAGCTCTGGTCGAAACTTCTTTATCACTCGAGAAAGTTGGCAATTTAATCTCGGGCAGTTCCCGCGCCATTAATCGCTTTAAAAGTTTTGCCGAAGCTGGATTGTTAATTTCCCATTTGGCGAAATCTTCGTCCCATTTCCTGTGGGTAATAGCGCCACGCTCTTTCACTTTACGCGCATGAGCCAATAAGTTTGCTGGCATTGCAAAACTTTCGTCAGGGTTTAATCCAAGTTCTAATTTAGTAGCGGCAATTTCGTCTGGCCCAAGTGCTGAACCATGAGATTTCGCAGTATTTCGCGCATTTGGCGCTGGCCACGCAATTACTGTTTGAATTCGAATAAGCGATGGTTTTGTTTTCTCATTCTTAGCATTTTCGAGCGCTTGATCTATGGCAGATAAATTAGCCGAACCATCTGAGTTGGCTGAGATATCTTGAACGTGCCAGCCATATGCTCGATAACGAGCCGAGACATCTTCTTTGAACGTTACTTGCGTATCGCCTTCAATCGAAATTCGATTTTCATCGAATAGGACGATTAAATTCCCAAGTTCTTGCGTACCGGCTATCGAAGATGCCTCACTACTCACACCTTCTTGTAAATCACCTTCGGAACAAATTACA
>JBEGQQ010000064.1:0-3012 GCA_041180925.1 Actinomycetota bacterium | reverse complement strand
GTTATCAAAGCGTTAATTTGGATCGCAATTCTGGCCGTAATTCTTGGCGCAGTTTATAAATTACCACCGGCACAAGCGCTATTCATGGCGCCAAAGGCCCTGTGGGCGGCGTTACCGTTACTAGCTCAATTGTTATTTGCAGTGGTCTTTATTTTGATTCAGTTTGTTGCATTGTTTTGGTTCTTAAGTCGCGGTGGCATCGACACCTATTTCCCTGACGATATTTCAACAAGATTTAGCGATGTATGGGGACAAGATCACGTACTTGATCGTATTCGCGAAAATTTGGTGTTTCTTGAAAATCCCGAGTCCATCGAAAAACATGGTGGGTATGTTCCGGGCGGTATCTTGTTATGGGGTCCGCCAGGAACCGGAAAAACTTTGATGGCTGAAGCCATGGCTGGCGAAACTGGAAAGCCTTACATATTTGTTGATCCGGGTGCGTTCAATAACATGTTCTTCGGTATTGGTGTTTTGAAAGTAAAATCTTTATTTAGAAAATTACGCAAACTTGCACTTCGCTACGGTGGCGTCGTTGTATTTTTTGACGAAGCTGATGCCCTTGGTAATCGTGGAATTTCTACACAAGGCGCTGCGATGCAAAACTCAATTGATTCCTGCCATGGTGGAACATATTTGTCCGAAAGCGCATTAAATTTAATATCACGAGAAAAATTTGTTGCCGGAAGTGCCGCAGGTGGTGGCGCCGGAATGGGAACGCTGCAGGCCTTGTTGACTGAACTTTCTGGATTAAAGAAACCACGTGGATTTTTTAATCGAATTGTGCGCAGAACTTTAGGAATGCGGCCAAAGAATCCGCCGAAGTATCGAATTTTGGTAGTAATGGCAACCAATATGCCTGAGGCGCTAGATGAAGCGCTATTGCGTCCTGGTCGAATTGATCGAATGTATCGGGTTGGTTATCCGAGCAAAGCTGGACGCGTTAGAACTTATGTTGGTTACCTAAACAAAGTTTCACATGTTTTAACGGATGAGGAAATTGAAAAGCTTGCGATTATTACGCCATACGCTACTGGTGCGAAGATAAAAGACACAATCAATGAAGCTTTGATTTTTGCAATCAGGGATGGTCGTACCGAAATTACTTGGCAAGATGTAATTAAAGCTAAGCAACAGAAAGAATTGGGTCCATCCGAAGACGTTGATTATGTGGATCGTGAACGTCATGCGATTGCCGTGCACGAAGCTTGTCACGCCGTGGTCGCCTATCGAGTGCGCCAGCACATGAATATTGATATTGCCACAATTGAAAAGGGCAGCGATTACCTTGGCATGGTTGCAAGTATTCCGCCAGATGATCAATTCACTAGATGGCGAACGGAATACGAAGCAGATATCTTGGTTTCACTTGCATCCCTTGCGGGCGAACGCCATTTCTTTGGCGGTGATAATTCATCTGGAGTATCTGGTGATTTAGAGAGCGCAACGACAATCGCGGGATTGATGGAAGGCCATTGGGGCATGGGGTCAACAATTTCATCTCATGCAAGTAATCGCAGATTAGAAGTAGGCGCACCAGGTGGAGGAAAAGGAAAAGGGCGAACCGATTCAAATCGAGAATTACGTCGCGCTCTTTCGGATCGAATCGAAGATAACTTAAGAGGTTTGTACGAACGAGCCGAAAAGTTAATCAAAGAGAACGAAGACGAGATTCTCTGTCTGGCTCATGCACTGGAAACACATAAAACTCTTTCCGGTGAAGATGTGATTGCAGTATTAGAAGCTCGTTCTGGATCGATAGTAGATGGTCGACCTTATGCAGAAAAATCCTTCATCAAAGAGATAAAGAAGTATCACGAATCTTGTCTTGTCGCTCATCGCGAGCATCGCACCCCTGAAATCGCGCTTCCGCGTAGCTGATTCAGGTAGGCTTAAAACATGGGTCCAGGTGGGATTGCAACGATAATTGCCGCAGCATCACTTTTTGTCATTGCGGTGGCGATTTCTTATTCAGTATTTCGGTTAGGTAAGTTGATTGACGAAGCTTCAGCTTCGCTAAAACAGCTAACTGCTGATACATCGCCACTTCTTGTTGAATCAACCAAGACAGTAGAGCTCGTGAACCAACCGCTGGAAAGCTTTGCTCGGATCACAAAGAATGTCGAAACTATCTCCGAAAAGATTGCTGGTGCTGCAAGCGATATCTCAGCCAAAGGTGGTCCAGCTATGAAAGCTCTCGGGTTACTTGCTAGCGCAACGGGATTGAAAGACGGATTTAAAAAGTCCCGCAAAAAGAAAGCGTCGTAATTTAGAACGTGGAATCGGCGGAAATTCGCGCTCGTTGGTTGCGCTTTTTTGAATCAGATAATTCACTTGGTTTAAACCACACTGTAGTTCCAAGCGCATCGTTAATTGCCGATGATCCAAATTTATTGCTAGTTAACGCCGGCATGGTTCCCTTTAAGCCATTTTTCTTGGGTGAAACAACGCCACCGTTTAAACGCGCTACATCAGTGCAAAAGTGCGTACGTACTCTTGATATCGACGAAGTTGGAAAAACCACAAGACATGCTTCATTTTTTCAAATGTGTGGCAACTTTTCTTTTGGGGACTACTTCAAAGAAGGAGCAATCTCGCTAGCTTGGGAGCTTTTAACTAAATCTGTTGCTGATGGCGGTTACGGTTTCCCGCCGGAAAAATTATGGGTCACAGTATTTCAAAATGACGATGAAGCTGCCGAAATCTGGCATAAGAAAATTGGAATTCCAAAGGAGCGAATTCAGCGCCGTGGCATGGCCGATAACTTTTGGTCGATGGGCGTGCCCGGACCGTGTGGACCATGTTCTGAAATTTATTATGACCGTGGACCGCAATATGGCAAAGACGGTGGGCCAATTGCGGATGAAGATCGATATTTAGAAGTTTGGAATTTAGTTTTTATGCAAAATATCCGCGGCGAAGGTGGCGGCAAAGATGATTTTCCGATTGAAGGCGATTTGCCAAATAAAAATATTGACACTGGCTTAGGTTTAGAACGCATGGCTGCACTTT
>JBEGQQ010000063.1:0-4760 GCA_041180925.1 Actinomycetota bacterium | reverse complement strand
GTTGGTATTAGCGGTCGCGATGGCGGAACCTTAAAAGCAACGATTCTAAAAAAATTGGTTGACGGCACACCCGTTGATTTGGGTCTAGTCGGTGAAGTTTGCGAAGTAGATTTGCAATTGTTAAAAACCCTATTAGCTTCTGGATTTACGCCAGTTGTTTCTCCAATTGCGGTAGAAATTGATGGCGAAGTGGAAATGTCACAACATGGATTAAATGTAAATGCTGATTTGGCAGCCGCGGCAATAGCAGGTGCGCTGGATTCAAGCGATTTGATATTTATGACTGATGTGCCAGGAATTTATCTAAATTGGCCAAATCAAGATTCCTTAATTGAGAAAATATCGGCTTCGGAACTTGATGCAATAAAATCTAAATTTAAGGATGGAATGGCGCCAAAAGTAAAGGCTTGCTTAGACGCGATCGCCAAAGGTGCGAAAGCTGTTCGAATTATTGATGGCCGAAACCCCCAAGCTTTGGCGCAGGCTTTAGCGGGCAGCGGTGGAACGTTAGTTTATTTATGAAATCATTAAATTCCAGGTGGGAGGCTGTTTTTCAAAAGAACTACGCCACACCAAAAATCAATTTAGTATCAGGTAAAGGAATATCCGTATCTGATGAATTCGGCAAGAAATATTTGGATTTCATTGGCGGAATCGCAACGAATGTTCTAGGACATTCACATCCAGCAATCGTTAAGGCAGTTAGTAAGCAAGTTAAAGAACTTGGCCACGTTAGTAATCTATATGCGAATCCAATCTCAATCGAATTAGCAACTAAATTAATCGAATTATCTGGCCATTCCGACGCGAAAGTGTTTTTTTGCAATTCCGGAGCCGAAGCGAATGAAGCAGCACTGAAATTATCACGAAAGACCGGCAGAAGTAGAGTTGTTAGCACTATCGGTTCGTTTCATGGTCGAACAATGGGTGCGCTTTCAATTACTGGTCAATCAGCCAAGCGAGATATTTTCAAACCGATTTTGCCAGGAGTGAAACATGTTCCATTTGGTGAAGTTAAAGCGCTGAAATCTGCGGTTAATCGCAAGACCGCAATGTTGATAATTGAACCGATTCAAGGTGAGAATGGTGTCATCGTGCCACCACCTGGTTATTTGAGAGCAGCGCGTGAAATCTGTGATGCCAATGGTGCGCTACTAGTTCTGGATTGTGTCCAAACTGGGATGGGTAGAACTGGCACATTCTTTGGTTTTGAAGATGAAGAAATTTCGCCAGATGTAATTACCTTGGCCAAAGGTTTAGGCGGAGGTTTGCCGATTGGCGCAATGATTGCGATCGGACCGGCTGCGCATTTATTTAAGCCAGGCGATCATGGTTCAACATTTGGTGGGAATCCAATCGCAGCGGCAGCCGGATTAGCAGTTATATGCGAAATCGAGAGAGCTAAGTTGCTTTCAAATGCCTTGAAGATGTCGAAACTGCTAACAAAGCAACTATCCAATATATCTGGGGTTTCGGAAGTTAGAGGTAAGGGCTTGCTGATTGGGATTGGTTTAACGAATCCAATAGCTAATGAAATTTCAAATAAATTGTTAGAAAAGGGCGTATTAGTCAATGCCCCAAATCCAAACACGATTCGCATTGCGCCAGCTTTAATTTTGAATTCACGTGAGGTTGAAAGGTTTATAAAGATTTTTAATGAGGTGATGAATGGTTAAAAACGGAAATAGCGCTCAAGCAAGAAAAGCGAAACTAATCACGTTAATCGAAGCCGGCCTAATTCATTCGCAATCTGATGCCGTAACGCAATTGAAAAAGAGCGGATTTAAGGTAACCCAAGCAACTGCATCCCGCGATCTCGAAGATTTAGGTGCAGTACGGGGAAGAAGCCAGACCGGAGAAATGATTTATCAGTTAAGTTCGAAGGACCCATTGATACAGACAAATCCGAACAATCTAATTCTCTCCATTGAATCCAGCGGCAATTTGGTGGTAATAAAAACACCAGCTGGTGGCGCTCAATTGTTGGCATCTAACCTTGATCATGGCGGCCCGAAATCAATCATCGGAACGATTGCTGGCGACGACACGGTTTTAGTTATCGCCAGAAAAGCCAATGGTGGTGCTGAGCTTGCGAAAGAATTGAGTTCATTGAATCAGCGGAAAAATAAAGGGAGAAAATAAGTGGCGCTTTGGGGTGGCCGATTTAGCCAAGGAACAGCTGCTGCTGCAACTGCACTTTCTCGTAGCGTTCAATTTGATTGGCGACTAGCACCATATGATTTGCGCTCTTCACTTGCGCATCTTGCTGGTTTGGAAAAAGGCGAAATAATCTCAAAAGAAGATAGCGCCAAAATTAATAAGGCGCTAAAAGAATTAGCAAATGAAGTAAATTCTGGAAAATTTCTTCCCAATGGCTCCGACGAAGATGTTCATAGCGCGCTCGAGCGGGGCCTTGTTGAAAAGCTGGGTGATCTTGGTGGCAAATTGCGGGCCGGTCGTTCGAGAAATGATCAAGTTGCAACAGATTTAAGACTTTACGCAATCGATCATATTCTGGAACTTTCCAAAGCGATTATTGAATTACAGAAAGCGTTGCTGGAGAAATCTAAGGAATATGCTGACGCACCAGCGCCAGGTTTTACGCACCTGCAACATGCTCAACCAATCCTTTTCGGACACGAGTTGGCGAAACATATTCACGCTTTCGAACGCGATTTAGGTCGAATCAATGACTGGCTAATTCGCTCCGCAATTAGTCCGCTCGGAGCTGGGGCTCTTTCCGGTTCAGCTCTCCCATTAGATCCAGTCTTCACCGCAAAAAATCTTGGTTTTGCTGCGCCGTTTGGGAATAGCATCGACGCAGTCTCTGATCGTGATTTCTTAGCTGAAGCTCTCTTTATTTTGGCAATGGTGGGAATTCATTTATCACGGATAGGCGAGGAGTGGACCATCTGGTCTACAACCGAATTTGGTTGGGCCAAATTAGCTGATGAATATTCAACTGGATCTTCAATCATGCCGCAAAAGAAAAATCCAGATCTGGCCGAACTTGCCCGAGGTAAAACCGGCCGCTTGATTGGCAATTTAACTTCTGTGTTAGCAATGTTAAAAGGATTACCGTTTGCTTATAACCGTGATTTACAGGAAGACAAAGAACCACTTTTTGATTCGATAGACACATTAATGGTTGTCTTACCGGCAATAACTGGCATGGTAGCTTCGACAAATTTCGATCGAGTTAAAATGGCGGCCGGCGCCGGAACTGGTTTTGCGTTAGCTACCGAAATTGCCGATTATTTAGTGAAAAAAGGAATGCCATTTTCAAAGGCGCATGAAATATCCGGGAAATGTGTGGCGCTGGCCGAAGGTAAAGGAGTTGAATTGGATCAACTGAGCGATTCCGAATTCGCCTCAATTGAGCCACTATTAGATTCTGGTATTCGATCGGTGTTGACCGTTTCGGGGGCGCTCTCTGGTCGCACCACGGTTGGCGGGACTGCGCCGAAAGCTTTAGCGGCGCAATTGAAGAATTTAGAAGAGACTCTCGCGATCACGGAAACCGTTATTGATAAACACCGGCAGAGGTTTTCGGAGATGATGAGCCAGTGAGCAGCCATTTTCTAGACGACCTCAAATGGCGCGGGCTGATTGCCCAAACGACGGACGAGAAGGAATTGGCCAAAGCGCTCGAAAAACCGATTACTGCTTATATTGGTTTTGATCCAACGGCACCATCGCTTCATGTTGGAAATCTAGTTGTCCTACTGGTGCTTCGAAGATTGCAATTGGCTGGACATACCCCGATCGCGCTGGTCGGTGGAGCCACTGGATTAGTTGGGGACCCATCGGGTCGAAACGATGAACGCACTTTAAATGAAGAATCACTGGTCGCCGATTGGGTGGCGCGCATCCATGGCCAAGTTTCTAAATTTCTAGATTTCAAAGCAAAGCCAAATGGGGCGTTGGTGGTAAATAATTTGGATTGGACTAAGAATCTCTCGGCGCTAGATTTATTAAGAGGTGTTGGCAAGCATTTCAGTGTAAATCAAATGTTGGCCAAGGATTCAGTTTCATCGCGACTCGAAAGCGGTGGCATTTCATATACCGAATTTTCTTACCAAGTGCTGCAAGCGTTGGATTATCTAGAATTATTTCGTCGCAATAACTGTACCTTGCAACTCGGGGGATCCGATCAATGGGGCAATATTGTCGCTGGCCTAGACCTAATTAGAAAAGTTGATGGGGGTAGCGCCCATGCTTTAACGGTTCCGCTATTAACAAAAGCCGATGGTTCTAAATTTGGTAAAACTGCTTCCGGTTCAGTTTGGCTAGATCCTGATATGACTTCGCCTTACGCCTTCTATCAATATTGGATTCAAACGGCTGATGCTGATGTAATTAATTTCTTAAAAGTTTTCACCTTCTTAACTCATGATGAAATTGAGCAACTGGCGAAAAGTTTGGCCGAAAACCCAGGAGCTCGAGAAGCACAGCGAGCGCTAGCCCGCGAGTTGACGACCATGGTACATTCGAAAGGCGATTGCGATCAGGCCGAACTGGCAGCAAAGGCGCTCTTTGGCCAAGGCGGTGCAACTGAATTGCAATCATTGGAAGAAAAAACGCTACTTTCAGCGTTACAACAATTACCAAGCACCGAAGTTTCATCGCTCGATGAAATTCCAACTTGGGTCGATTTGGCAGCCGCTGCCGGGGTAGTGGACTCAAAATCGGCAGCCCGCAGAATCGTAAAAGAGGGCGGGGCCTACCTCAACAATCGCAAGGTTGAAGGGGAGGATTTC
>JBEGQQ010000062.1:0-5462 GCA_041180925.1 Actinomycetota bacterium | reverse complement strand
ATAACTGTCATTGATTATCGATTGCTCCGCGGCTACACCCCATTTGTTTGGGGCGCCGGAGTTTTAGGGTTAATCGCAGTTTTAATTCCGGGAATTGGAAGTGAAATTAATGGTGCGCGCGCTTGGATCACTTTTCCAGGTGGTTTTCAAATCCAACCGGCCGAGCTGGCCAAGATTTCTATCATCGTAGGAATGTCGATGATTTTGTCCGAACGAACTCATGGTGAAAATGCACCAAACAATAAGACCGTAATTCAATCTTTAGTAATTGCCGGTATTCCAGTGTTATTAATTTTAGCCCAGCCAGATATGGGAACTACTTTTATAATTAGTGCTGCGGTACTGACAATCATTGCCACATCTGGCGCCTCGACAAAATGGGTTGCCGGGTTATTGGTAGCGGCTGCAATTGGTGTCTTCGCTGCAATAAATTTGAACGTAATTAATGATTATCAAGTTAAACGCTTGCAATCATTTGTGAATCCAACCGCAGATACCCAAGGCAGCGGATATCAGTTACGACAAGCTCGAATCACGGTTGGATCAGGTGGCTTATTTGGCACCGGTCTATTTAATGGACCGCAAACAAATGGACGCTTTGTTCCTGAGCAGCAAACTGACTTTATTTTTACTGTCGCTGGTGAAGAAACCGGTTTCCTTGGCAGCATGATTATTTTGGGTCTATTTGGAACAGTTTTAATGCGAGCATTTTTAATTGCCCGAAGAGCTAGTGACACATTCGGTCGATTAGTTTGTGTTGGCGTGATTGCCTGGTTTACCTTTCAATTTTTTGAAAATGTTGGAATGACTCTTGGTTTGATGCCGATGACTGGCGTGCCATTGCCATTTATGTCATATGGCGGATCGAGCATGTTTGCCACGCTCATTGGAGCTGGTTTATTGCAAAATGTTCACGCTCGTTCACGCGGCTAATTTGTAATCAATTGGCGATTGCTCCATACTTAAGACACGAGTTCGGCGCTCCCCAACAGGGTCGTAGCGCCAACTAAAACTAACGAAGATTTTAAGAAGGATTTGGTGTCATGGCTAAAGAGCCTAAAGCGCCGCGTAAGCGCGCAAGTAAAAAAACCGTAGAAGAAAAACCTGCTAAGAAGAGCGCCGCAATTCTCGCGCCAATTTTTCAAGCAGCGCCAGCAGTAAAAGTCGCTGCTGCTAAAGCCGAAAAAGTTACCGAAGATCGCGAAGAGCGTGGCGGTCGCCGCCGTCGTCGCGGTGGTCGCGGCCGCAAGCGCGGCAATGAAAATAACAATGTCGAAAATGCGGCAACAGATGCAATTGAAGATTTGAAGAATGATGATTCAAAGATTGGAACTCATCGCCGTCGCCGTCGTCGCCGTTCCGCCGAAGATGGAACTCCGGTAGGTGAAATTGTCGAAGAAGATGGTGTCAAAACTGTAGTTAAGGTGCGCGAACCGCGCGAACGACGGGAACGCAATGATCGTCCAAATCGCCGCGAATTTCGTCGAAACCGCGATCGCGGAAATGGTCGCAGCGATTATCGCGAAAATTATCGCCGCCGCGGCACAATAATTACTGAAGGTGAATTACTTGCTCGTCGCGATGATGTAAAGCGTGAGATGTTGGTACGCCAAAAAGGTGATCGCACACAAATTTGCGTCATCGAAGATGGCGTGATGGTTGAACATTACGTAAATCGAAACAGTTCAATTTCTTATGTTGGCAATATCTATTTGGGCAAAACTCAAAACGTTTTACCTTCAATGGAAGCTGCATTCGTTGATATCGGTAAAGGGCGAAATGCAGTGCTCTATGCCGGCGAGGTAAATTGGGATTCGACCGGACTTTCTGAATCCGAGCCGCGCAAAATTGAATCTGCATTAAAAACTGGACAACCAGTTTTGGTTCAAGTGACTAAGGATCCAATTGGCCAAAAAGGTGCCAGATTAACAAGTCAGATTTCGCTACCTGGTCGCTATGTGGTTTATGTTCCGGGTGGCGGAATGTCTGGAATTAGTCGCCGACTTCCAGAACCAGAGCGCAATCGCCTAAAAAATATTTTAAAAGATTTAGTTCCGGAAGAAGCGGGAGTAATTGTTCGTACCGCCGCTGAAGGTGTTAGTGAAGAAGAGTTAACCGCGGACGTCGAACGCTTAAAAGCACAATGGGATGAGATTTACCAGAAATCCATTAATCCAAACTTTCATCCACCAGTAGCGTTATATACCGAACCAGATCTAGCTGTCCGTGTAATCCGCGATATCTTCAGCGAAGATTTCCAAACGCTAACAATTCAAGGTGATGAGGTTTATAAAGAAATCTCAGATTACATTGGTTTTATTGCGCCAGAGCTGGCCGGCAAAATTACAAAGTTCAGCGGTAACGACTTATTTTCTGAATACCGGGTAGATGAACAGTTAGCCAAAGCGTTTGACCGAAAGGTTTACTTGCCATCAGGTGGTTCTTTGGTAATCGATCGCACCGAAGCGATGGTCGTTATCGACGTTAACACTGGAAAATTCATTGGCAAAGGTGGCAACTTGGAAGAAACCGTAACCAAGAACAATTTAGAAGCTGCCGAAGAAATCGCTCGCCAACTTCGTCTTCGGGACTTAGGTGGCATTGTTGTAATTGATTTTATTGACATGATTTTGGAATCAAACCGCGAAGCAGTTATGCGTCGCTTGATTGAGTGCTTAGGTCGCGATCGCACCAAACATCAGGTTGCCGAAGTTACTTCGTTAGGTTTAGTTCAGTTAACTCGAAAGCGAATTGGTCAAGGTTTAATTGAAGCATTCTCAACAACTTGCGATAGTTGTAACGGACGCGGAATTCATATTCATACCGAACCAGTCCGTGCAAAAGCAGCATCGCCAGCATTTACAAATGATGCACATTCAATTCATCATGAAGAGAATGAAGAATTAGATGTACCTGAAGTAGGATCAGATATTGACGAGGCAAAGAAAGAAAATCGTCTAGGGAAGAAGAAGCGTCGTCGGGCAGTTTCGACCGGAGTTGTGACTCCGGGCGCATAAATCCGCTCCGATTTGCTCCACCGATGGGGTATTTCGTATCCTTAGCGTCTTGAATTTGAGAGGTAGTAATCGTGTACGCAATCGTTAAAGCTGGCGGTCGCCAGGAGAAAGTCGCAGTTGGCGACACAGTTGTAGTCGATCACATCGATGCAGCTGCTGGTTCAACTGTTTCATTTCCAGCGGTCCTAGTTGTAGATGGTGCCAACGTAACTGCCGATCCAAAAGTTCTATCGGGCGTAAAAGTAACCGCGGAAATTGTTGATCCACTTGTAAAGGGACCAAAAATTAATATCTTGCGATACAAGAGCAAGACAGGTTACCGCCGTCGCGAAGGTTTTCGTTCACAGAGCACTCGCGTAAAAATCACTGCAATTAACGGAACAAAGTAAGTTACCAAGTAGGAGGTCGAAGATAAATGGCAAGTAAAAAAGGTGTCTCCTCAACCCGTAACGGTCGCGATTCCAATCCACAGTATTTAGGTGTTAAGCGTTTTGGTGGACAAGTTGTGAAGGCTGGCGAAATTCTGATTCGTCAACGTGGCACAAAAGTTCACCCAGGTTCAAATGTAGGAATCGGCAAGGATGACACTTTGTTCGCTCTTGCAGCTGGCAGCGTTCAATTTGGTCGCGCACGTGGTCGCGATGTAGTGAATGTAGTTCCAGTAGCTTAAATATTCGGTTCATTAAATTAGCGGACCGAACTGGTCCGCTTTTTTATTTTTCGCATCAAGCAAAGGAGATTGTTCATGACAACATTTGTTGATCGCGTAACGCTCTTTGCTGCTGCCGGAAAAGGTGGTGATGGCTGCGTATCAATCCACCGTGAAAAATTTAAACCACTAGGTGGCCCAGATGGCGGCAATGGTGGCCGCGGTGGTGATGTGATGTTGATTGTCGATCCAAATGTCACAACGCTTTTAGATTTTCATCATTCGCCACATCGCCGGGCCACAAATGGTCGCCAAGGTTATGGTGATCGTAAAGATGGCTCAAATGGTGAAGATTTAATTTTAGGTGTGCCAAATGGAACTGTTGTTTATGATGCTAATGGAGTTCAGATTGCTGATTTAGTTGGAACTGGTACAACATTTTTGGCAGCCGAAGGTGGTCGCGGTGGTTTAGGAAACGCGGCGCTGGCAAATTCAAAACGAAGGGCACCAGGATTTGCGCTGCTTGGCGAACCAGGTGAAGAGCGCACATTAACTTTAGAATTAAAAAGCGTTGCTGATATTGCGCTAGTTGGGTTTCCATCCGCTGGCAAGTCATCTTTGATTACTGCGATTTCACAAGCTCGACCAAAAATTGCGGATTATCCATTTACAACTCTGGTACCAAATCTTGGCGTAGTCCAAGCCGGCGAAACGCGATTCACTGTTGCCGATGTTCCAGGTTTAATTCCTGGTGCCAGTCAAGGCAAAGGTTTGGGCCTAGAGTTTTTACGCCACGTTGAACGCTGCGTTGCATTGGTACACGTTTTAGATTGCGGCACGTTGGAAACTGATCGCAATCCAATCGATGACTTAGAAATAATTGAATCCGAGTTGCGCCAATATGGCGGTTTAGAAAATCGGCCAAGAATTGTGGCGTTAAATAAAGTAGATCTACCTGATGCAAAAGTAATGGCCGAAATGGTTACCAAACCTTTGCAAGAAAAGGGCTATGAGGTTTACCCAATTTCGGCTGCTACGCGAGAAGGTATTCAAGAACTCCTTTGGGCCATGGCCAAACTTGTCCAGAGCGCCCGCGCTGAAAGTAAATCTGATGAAAAAACCAGAATTGTCTTACGTCCAATGGCCGTTAATGAATCTGGTTTTACGGTAACCGCAAACAAGGATGGCTCGTTTACGGTTGTTGGAAAGAAAATCGAACGTTGGGTCCGGCAAACAAATTTCCAAAATGCTGAAGCAATTGGATATTTGGCAGATCGGTTAGCAAGTGCCGGCGTTGAAAAGGAATTATTTAAAAAAGGTGCCGTCGCCGGAAGTGAAGTTCGAATTGGTGATGATGCCAATGCCGTGGTCTTTGACTGGGAGCCAACAATTGAAGCTGGCGCCGAAAAGCTAGCTGGAAATCTGCAACGTCGCGGGGAGGATGCGCGAATTGATAATCCATGGCGCGCTGATGAAAAAGTTAAAGATCAGCTAACCGAGAGTGAAATTGCGCGACAATGGGAGTACAACGTAGAAAATCCAAATACGCCAGGAGATAAATGATGCGCTCAGAGATTGCAGTGGCTAAGCGGATTGTTATCAAAATTGGTTCATCTTCGTTAACTGGAAAAGCTGGCCAATTTTTAGATCCAGCAGCAGTTGATTCGTTAGTAGATGTAGTCGCAGCTGCCAAAAAACGCGGCTCAGAAGTTGTGGTGGTTACTTCCGGCGCCATGGCTGCTGGTTTAGCGCCATTAGGTTTAACGGAACGGCCACGCGATTTAGCTACCCAACAA
>JBEGQQ010000061.1:0-7660 GCA_041180925.1 Actinomycetota bacterium | reverse complement strand
TAAATCTTGTCCGGCAGTTTGGGAACGTAAAACATCACCGAGGGCAACAATTTCGCGATCGCTATTAGGAATTTCAATTCCAACGGCTGATTTACCAGGAATTGGCGAGAGAATTCGAACTTCGCTAGATGCAACTGCATAAGAAATATTTTTAGTCAGCGCCGTAATGCGCTCCACTTTTACTGCCGAACCTAATTCAACTTCATACCGAGTTACCGTTGGTCCCCGCATAAAACCGGTAACTTCAGCATCAATTTCAAATTGCGCAAATACTTCAGTCAGTGCTTGAACCACTAAATCATTAGCTTTAGTTTTCTGTTTTGACGTTGGCGCAGAACGTAATAAATCTAACGGCGGTAATTCGTATTTGGAATCGTGGCCAAGTAATAATTGCTGCGCCCGCTTCGGTAGCGAATTTTCGGCTTTGCTTTTGGCAATCGCAATTGTAGGTTCGACATAATCGTCATCTTCCAATTCGTCCTCATCGTGGTCAGTTTCATATTGCGCCACCAATGGTGATTCGAAAGGTTCGCTTTCGCTAATTTCAAATTCTGCCTTTTCGCGGCGCGGCAACTTGCTCCAGAGCCAAACAAGAGTGGATTTAATTCGAATTCCAACTTGGGAAACTGGCGTCGCAGTCACGACTAGAACGCCGAAAATGAAGATCAAAATTAAAACTGGATAGGTAAGGATCGAAGTTAGAAGTCCCACAAGTGGCTTGGAAACTGCATAACCAATCCAGCCACCACCTTCGCGCATCGCAGTTGCACCGGTGCCAACTGAACCATTTAATAAATGTGCTAGACCTGTAGTTGAAATAATTAAGGCAATAGTTCCGACAGTAATTCGGGCAGTGGCACGATTTTCCTCGGGTACTCTAAATAATCTGGTGGCAAAATAGAAAAATACCAGTGGTGTTAAAACTCCGATTCGGCCAAATCCCCCATAGAAAAATGAATAGAGTGTTCTAGAAACTAAATTGCTGCCATGTAACCAAGTGCCACCAACGGCAGCTAATCCAAAAATTACGAGTAGAAGTGCAAAACCATCTCGCTGATGTTCTGGTTCTAAATCTTTAGCACCGCGAGCAACAAAACGAACTGAACCACCAAATCCTTTTGCAATTATTCGCCAAATTCCGGCAAGAGCGCCGCCGAGTAGCGCTACTACTCCGCCAGATTTACGCTTCTTTTTTGATTTGGCCACACGCCTAAGACTATTTATTTACGCTTAAAGTAAATGGTAGGCGCGCCGCGCTATACCTCAATGACGACTGGGACAATCATTGGTTTCCGGCGATGCTCTGCACCAACCCAACTGCCAACAGTTTTTCGGACTACTTGTGACAAAACATGCGTTCCGTTATTTCCATCAGCAACTGCGTGTGCCAATGCTTTTTCAATTCGCGATTTAACTTCATCAAATAAGGCATGATCTTCGGTAAATCCGCGCGCGTGTATATCTGGTCCAGCAACAATCCGACCATTCTGCGAATCAATCACGACGATTACCGAAATGAAACCTTCTTCGCCAAGGATTCGGCGATCTTTCAAAGTCGATTCTGTAATCTCACCAACAGTTTGACTATCGACATAAACATAACCGCACGGAACTGCGCCAGCTACTTTAGGTTTTCCATCGATCAAATCAATAACGATTCCGTTTTCGATTGTGATGGCATTTTCGCGCGGTACCCCAGTACGGATTGCTAACTCAGCATTTGCTTTTAAATGGCGCCATTCGCCGTGAACTGGCAGGACATGTTTTGGTTTCACAATTTGATAGCAGTACAACAATTCTCCAGCTGCAGCATGGCCTGATACGTGAACCATCGCATTTCCTTTGTGAACTACCTTTGCACCCATTCGAGTCAATTCATTTATCAAGTTAAACACTGGAAATTCATTTCCAGGAATCAAAGACGAAGCCAACAAAATAGTGTCTCCAGGACCAACTCGAATCGCGTGTTCGCCAAATGCGATGCGTGATAACACTGCCAGTGGCTCGCCTTGCGATCCAGTGCAGATCAAAACCACATCATCGCCCGCTTTATCTAAATCATCGGAATCAAACAAAATATTTTTAGGAATTTTTAAATAGCCCAACTCTTGAGCAATCTTCATGTTGCGCACCATCGAGCGACCAACAAATGAAACCATCCGACCTTGCGAGTGGGCGGCATCAATTACCTGTTGGATACGGTGCACGTGCGAAGCGAACGAGGCGACGATGACGCGGCGCTTGGTGCTTTTGATTACCCGTTCAATTACCGGCGCAATTTCACGTTCGCTCGGCGTAAAACCAGGGATATCGGCATTGGTGGAATCAACTAAAAATAAATCGACTCCTTCTTCACCCAATTTGCCAAACTTAACTAAATCGGTGATTTTGTCATCAAGTGGTAATTGATCCATTTTAAAATCACCCGTTTGCAAAACCAGACCAGCTTTAGTTCGAATCGCGACCGCTAAGGAATCTGGAATTGAATGATTTACTTGCACAAATTCAACTTGGTATTCACCAATTTTTACTTGATGGCCAGCATTAACTTCGCGCAAATCGCCAGTGATTCGATGCTCTTTTAACTTTGCGGCTATAAGCGCCAAGGTAAGCGGCGCGCCAAAGATCGGAATATCGCCACGTTGACGCAGTAAATATGGAACGGCGCCGATATGGTCTTCGTGGCCATGGGTCAGCAAAATGCCAACTACATCGTTTAACCGATCTTGAATATGAGAAAAATCCGGCAAAATTAAATCGATTCCAGGTTGGCTCTCTTTTGGAAATAAAACTCCGCAATCAACAATTAAGAGTTCGCCATTAATTTCGTAGACCATCATGTTACGGCCAATTTCGCCAAGGCCACCAAGTGGCGTTAAGCGAAGTGCACCAGATTTAAGCGGTCCAGGAATTCCTAGATTTGGGTGTGGATGATTCATAAATTAAAACTTAACGCCGCCAGCAGCTAGATCTTTTTTCAATTGCTCGATCTGCTCTGCCGTGGCATCAACTAATGGCAAACGCGTATATCCACCTGGGAGCCCCATTAGGTTTAGCGCCGCCTTAGTCAAAATTGCACCTTGAGTTCTAAATGTGCCAGTAAATACTGGAAGCAATTGTTGATGGATTTCTAGCGCACGAGCCGCGTTACCGGAGAACCAAGCATCAAGCATTTCTCGTAAATTCTTTCCAACGGTGTGGCCACAAACGCTAACAAAACCAACTGCGCCAACTGATAACAGCGGCAAATTTAAAATGTCATCACCAGAATAAACCGGAATCCCACACCTTTTAATCACCCATGAAGTTGATGCAACATCGCCTTTGGCATCTTTTAACGCCACAATATTTGGGTGCTCCGATAATTTAACGATGGTGTCAGGTTCAATTGCCATTCCAGTTCGGCCAGGAATGTCATACATCATTACTGGTAAATCAGTGGCGTCTGCGACTGCTTTGAAGTGGGCCGCAATTCCAGCTTGCGGTGGTTTGTTGTAATAAGGAGTTACAACTAATAATCCATCAGCGCCGGCAGCAGCAGCCATCTTTGCCTGTTCAATCGAATGCGAAGTTTCGTTATTACCAGCGCCAGCAACAACTTTTCCTTTTCCGCCCATCGCTTTTTTAACGACTTTGATGATTTCAATTTTCTCTTCATCAGAAGTGGTCGGGGCTTCTCCGGTGGTGCCATTTACGACAATAAAGTCATGGCCCGTCGAGATTAAATGTGCTGCTAATTTTTCAACGCCCGCCCAATCAATCGCGCCATCTTTATTAAATGGCGTGATCATGGCCGAGGAAAGTCGGCCAAATGGAGCTGCGATAGACATAGTCGAAGGCTATCTTTTATTACGGAGTTACGCGACCAGATTTTTCAAATGCTGCGTAAGTTAATGGCATTAATCGCTTGAAATGCTCTTCCATCTTCTCAGCAACCATTTCAATTTCACGTTGCGGATAGCTCGGGAAATGCGAACCTTCACGGGAGGTACGCAGGGATAAGAAGTTCATTAACGCACGCGCATTCATCGTGACATACATTGATGAATAAGTTGCAACTGGTAAAACGGCACGGGCAACTTCGCGAGCAATCCCAACATCTAACATTTTCTGATAGCTGTCATAGGCCACGACATATGCCTCTTTCATAGCTTTAACCATTACTTCAAATTGTTCTGGCGTGCCTGGTTCAAAGGTGTAATGGCCAGTTTTACCAACTTGATTTAAGTGGCGATCTTTATTTGGAATGTAAAAGACAGGTTTTAATTCGCGATAGCGACCAGATTCTTCGTTGTAAGAAGCAATTCGGTGGCGCATAAATTCGCGGAAAACAAAAATCGGCGCGCTAATAAAAAATGTCATTGAAGTATGTTCAAATGGCGAACCATGGCGTTCGCGCGCTAAATAATTAATTAATCCAGCAGATCGTTCGGGATCTGAACCAATTTCATCAAGTGATTGTTCTCCGGCAGTAGATACGCGCGCCGCCCAAATAACATCGGCATCACTTGCGCTGGCTTTGACTAATTCGACGGTAACATCGTCGCGAAATACAACTTCGTGTGAATCTGACATGCTCCGACCTTATCTATCGCGGTTCGAAAGCTTTGGCACCTTGAGGCAGAATGTCCCCTGTGTCCAGCATTAATCGCGCCACAGCGACGAAATCGTTAAGCCTGGCATTCGCAGTTGGGACCTACGCCCTAGCTTTTGGCGCAGCTTCGATCGCCGCTGGATTTTCGATATTACAAACATCATTACTTTCACTTTTGTTATTTTCTGGTGCATCGCAATTTGCCGTAATTGGCGTGATTGGCGCTGGCGGAACTGCGCTAACTGCAATTGCAACTTCGACTTTACTTGGATTTAGAAATGCGCTTTACGGAATTGTGATGACCCCAATTTTGCAAGTGACCGGTTTTAAGAAAATTGTGGCAGCGCAAATAACGATTGATGAATCAACTGGCGTCGCATTGGGCGAAGAAGATCGCGGAATTTCCATGCAACGCCAAGGTTTTTGGCTAACTGGTTTTGGCGTATTTTTGTTCTGGAATATTTTTACGGTAATTGGCGCATTAAGCGCATCGACGATTAGTAACCCCGCCGAATGGGGGCTCGACGCTGCAGTGCCAGCGGCCTTTATCGCTTTAGTTTGGCCGCGGTTAAAAAGTAAAAACGATATCTATTTAGCGCTGTCAGCTACAGCGCTTGCGCTAATTACTACACCGATATTGCCAGCTGGATTGCCAATCATTGCAACAGCTGGTTTAGCAGTATTACTTGGCTGGCGGGTGCGATGAATAAATTTTGGATTGCCACTATCGGCGCCAGTGCGCTAGCTTTTTTATTGAAATTTGCCGGACATTCCATCCCAGCAAAATACTTAAATAACGCTCGATTACAACGAATTAATGGATTCATTCCAGTGGCGTTACTTAGTGCGCTGGTGGCCGTTCAAGCATTTGCCACTAAACGAGAATTGCAAGTTGATCACCGAGCATTGGGCTTGGCCGTTGCGGCCTTTGCGCTAAAAATAAAGCTGCCGTTCCCAGTTGTAGTGGGCGCGGCAGCTTTTGCTTCGGCGATTTTTTACCGATTAAATAATTGAAAGCGATTCTAACTTCGCCTTTAAATCTGGATCTGATGGCTCTGTTAAATGAGTTCCGTCTTCAAAAACAATAACTGGAATCGAACGCATTCCACCATTAATTGCGATGACTTTCTCTGAAGCGGATTCGTCCGCTTCGACATCGATGTAGTTATATTTCACATTTAAACTATCTAATAGCGCCTTTGAGCGACGGCAATCGCGGCACCAATCCGCTCCATAAAGATCAATACTCATAAAACTTGCTCCAATCCAATCGTTACACCTTTTAACTTCTGAACATTTCTAACCGCTAATAAAACGCCAGGCATAAATCCTGCCCGATCTAGTGAATCATGGCGAATTGAAAGCGTCTCGCCAAGTCCGCCAAATAACACTTCTTGATGCGCAACTAACCCACGTAACCGAATCGAATGAATTGGTACATCGGAAACTTTGGCACCGCGCGCACCTTCCAGAGCCGACTTTGTGGCATCTGGTTGTGCTGGCAGATTTTTGCGAGCTTCACCAATTAACTCAGCTGTGCGAGCCGCGGTACCACTTGGCGCATCAACCTTATTTGGGTGATGCAATTCGATGATTTCTACCGATTCGAAATATGGCGCTGCTTGTTTCGCAAATTGCATCATCAGCACTGCCCCAATTGCAAAATTAGGGACAATAAAAATGTTGGAATCGGTCGCCAGTTTTTTAGCTTTTTCAAGATCGAAACCAGTGGTACCGACAACTGCATGTATCTTATTTTTAGTTAAAAATTCTAAATTTGTTAACACCGCTGATGGTGCAGTGAAATCAACTACAACATCACAGCCTTTTAATAAATCTAAGGAATCACCTAAATCGACTGTGGCGGCTAGTTCTAAATCTGGCGCAGCGGAGACTGCTTTAACTACTTCTGAGCCCATCCGCCCTTTGGCACCAAGCACGCCAACTTTGATACTCATGAAAGTATTCTCTCAAATTCTGCGGTGGATTTTTGCGGACCCGCAAGGCCAAGGGTAAGCGGTTTGGTTAAGAACTCGGCGGCTAATTTATTTACCTCAGCAATGGTGACCTGACTTAACTCTCGCATTAAATCGTCAGTGGTTTTCGCGGCGCCATCCCAAATTTCAGTAGAACCAATTCGATCCATCCGGTGGCCCGAATCTTCGCCAGCTAACAAAATATTTGCGCGAACTGCATTGTGGCCACGTTCGAACTCTTCTTGAGTAATGCCGTTGGTCGCAACATCTAGCAAAATTTCGCGAATTAATTTAACAACTTCGCTCGTTTTTTCTGGCGAACAACCAGCGTAGATTGCGTAATAACCAGCGCCAACATATCTGCGCATAAATCCATCTACGGTGTAAACCAAACCACGCTTTTCGCGGATTTCTTGAAACATGCGCGAACTCATCCCACCAGAAATTCCAATTACCAATACTCGAAGCGCCATGGTTCGAGGATCGTTTCGGCCAACGCCCGGCAAACCTAAATAAAGATTGGTCTGCTCAAAATCACCTGAATGAAGTTCGACTCTTTTCTTTGAACTTGGAGTAAAAGCGCTGAAATCACGGATAAAGGGCGGCTGATTTCCAACTAGAAAGCCATCTCGATCTAAATTCTTTTTAACTAGCGCGACAAAATCATCATGCTTAACATTTCCTGCTGCTGCAGCCACAATATTTTCTGGCCGGTAGTGGTCCTTGTAATAGCGATAAATTTGATCGCGCGTAATTGCATTCATTGAATCTTTGGTTCCTAAAATTGAAATGCCGAGAGTGTGATCGCCCCAAAATGCTCGGCCAAAAGCTTCTTCAGCTAAATCTTGCGGATCGTCATCGCGCATCGCCATCTCTTGGAAAACGACGTTTCGTTCGTTTTCAAATTCTTCTTCTGAAACCACAGCGCTGGTAATTACATCGCTTAAAACATCAACGGCGAGCGGCAAATCTTCATCGACAACTTTGGCATAAAAGGAAGTTAACTCATTTGTGGTGTAGGCATTTATTCCACCGCCTAAGTTTTCAATTGAAGAGCTAATTTCTTTGGCGGTGCGGCGTTTTGTGCCTT
>JBEGQQ010000060.1:0-6927 GCA_041180925.1 Actinomycetota bacterium | reverse complement strand
AGATTCACCAACTGTGTTTGGTCATGGCGTGCATTTAAGTGATTCAGATTTGGATCTGGCAAAAACTAAAGGTTCCGCTGTGGCACATTGCCCGGGAAGTAATCTCAAATTAGCGAGCGGAGTTGCAGATTTTCTTAAATACACCGAGCGCGGTATTTCAGTTGGCCTCGGAACTGACGGATGTTCGTCCAGTAATGATTTGGATATGTGGTCGGTCATGCGTTTAGCAGCCCACATGGTTTCGCTAAAACATTCACCAGCTGAAGTTCAGCCGGCCGCGATAATCCGAGCTGCCACAATTGAAGGTGCTAAAGCAATTGGAATTGATAATTTGGTCGGTAGTATTGAAGTTGGAAAACGGGCAGATTTAATTGCGATTGATTTAACCGCATTGCACTTAACGCCAATTCACAATCTTCCAGCGCTATTAATTTTTGCTGCTGGCCGATCTGATGTAACTGATGTTTGGGTCGATGGCGAACCGGTGTTACGTTCTGGAAAACTGACCAAAGTTGATGTTGCTGATTTACGAAGTCGGGTAGCTAGCCGAGTAAAGGCGCTTGATGAAATTCGCTAGCGCCGCCCAGGCCATCAAAACCCTAAATCTCGTGCCGCTAGACGGCGAAGGTGGTTATTACTCACTGTTACATCGAGATGAATTTGGCAATGCGATCTATTTTTTAATGACGCCAGATCAATTTTCAGCTTGGCATATTTTGAATGAGCGCGAAACTTGGGTCCATCTTGATGGTGCACCAGTTGAATTATTTACTCGAACTGGCGATGGGCCAACCGAGTTAAACCTGCTTGATCATTCCCAATTTTCGATCGTGCCACAGACTTGGATGGCTGCCCGCACCACTGGTGAGTTCTCGCTCGTACTCTGCTTTCTGGCGCCCCCGTTTAGCCAAATGACCTTATTAAGTAAGGAAGAATTCAACAATTGGCGCGAGCGCGAACCTAACGTAGTGGAGTTAATTCATGGCTAAGTTATTACTTACTGGCGCAACGGGTCATATCGGAAGTGGTTTACGCGCGCACTATGAAGCTCGTGGGTTTGATGTAATAGCTCCAACTCGAGCTGAATGCGATTTATCTAAATCTGGTGCCGTAACAAAATTTTTAGAAGCAATTGATTTTTCAGATGTAGTCTATTTAATTAACAATGCAGCCGATCAAAGCGTCGCAGAATTAAAAAATGCAAAACCAGATGAAATTAGTTTGATGATGCAGACCAATTTCAATTCAATTGCCGAAATTTATTCATTTGCTGCGCGCAATCCAGCAAATCTAAAATCAATTTTGAATATCTCATCCATTGAAGCAATTCATGCGCGACCTGGTCACATAATTTATGGCGCATCTAAAGCTGCACTGGAATCCTTAACAAAATCTGCAGCGGTGGAATTAAAAACAATTCGAACAAATGCTTTACGGCTAGGTCTAATCTCTCGACCTGGGATTCAGAGTTCCTGGCCAGAGGGCGTCACCGCCTGGATTAAAAGCACTCCTATCGGGCGTATGGGCGAAATTAACGATGTAATCAGCGCCGCCGACTTTCTTTTAACTTCCGAATGGATCACGGGCGAAATTTTGACCTTAGATGGCGGCAATTCTTCAAATCCCGGCTGGTAGTTGGTTAGTAGTTCCCTCTTCTCTTCGGTGATAGGTTCGCCCTTAAGTAGAGATTTTAGGTATTCCCCCCTTCCTCAACTTATTTTTTAACCCTCGAGAGGAGAAATATGAAGAAGCGTCTAATCGCAGGAGTAGGTGCACTATCTCTTGCAGTATTAGGTTTCGCAATGCCGTCATCAGTTGCAGCAGCTGATGATTCAAAGTGCGCTGATGCAGCAGTTCTATGCATTGGTGTTGTAACAGATATTGGACATGTCGATGACAAGTCCTTTAACCAAGCTGCATGGGAAGGCGCACAAGCTGGCGCCAAAGCTGCTGGTGGAGTTGCTAACTACATCGAGTCAAGCGCTGCAGCTGATACCGAATATGCAAAGAACATTAAGTTATTTGCAGATAAGAAATATGACGTAATTGTTACCGTTGGTTTCTTGGAAGCTAATGCAACTCTTGCGGCTGCAAAGCAATATCCAGATATCAAGTTCATTGGTGTAGATCAGTTCGTAAGTGATGCACCTGCAAACCTTGCTGGTTTGAACTTCTACGAAGATCGCGCTGGTTTCGTTGCTGGTTATTTAGCTGGCTACCTAACTAAGACCGGTAAGACTGGTGCAGTTGTTGGTTTGAACATCCCACCGGTATATCGCTTCGCTGAAGGATTCAAGAATGGTGTTGCACACTCTGCTGCCGAACAAGGCAAGAAGTTTGCAAAGACCAAGATTGTTTATCACCCAGCTGCCGACAATGCATTTAACGATCCAGCATTCGGTGCTGCTAACGCAGCTCAAATGTTGTCTCAGGGTTACGACGTAATTTTCGCTGCTGGTGGTAACACTGGTAACGGTGGTTTAACTCGTATCGCTAAGGCAAAGGGCAAGTACTGCATTGGTGTAGACGTTGATCAATGGAACACCGTTAAAGAAGCACGTCCATGCCTAGTTACATCAGCTATGAAGAACATTGCTGCTGGTGTTGCTGAACAAGTTGGACTTGTGAAGAGCGGCAAGTTTGCTGGCGGAAATGTTTATGGAACAACTGCTATTGCACCATTCCATGCATTCGCTAAGAAGATCCCAGCTTCTGTACAGAAGAAAGTTGCTAAGTTACAGAAGGACGTAAACGCTGGAATCGTAAAGACTGGCGTTAAGTAAGAAATAAGTAAGTTAGTCGGGTAGCGGACTTCACGGTTCGCTACCCGACTTCTTAATAACAAGAGTTGGATTATTAAATGAAGCTTCGAATTTCAAAAGATGCGCTAGTTCCAATTGGATCAGTTTTGGTTGCGCTTGGAATCGGAGCTGTTTTAATTGCGGCACAAGGACATAGTCCACTAGTTGCCTACAAAGTCTTATTGATCAAAGGTTTCTCTTCAGTTGCCGGTTTACAAGAAACGCTCAGTAAAGCTGGCATTTTAATTATGTCTGGCTTAGCGATCACTGTGGGTTTGCGCGCAGGTCTATTTAATATCGGCGCCCAAGGCCAAGTTATAACAGGCGCACTGGCATTCACTTTTATTGGTTACAAAGTTCAAGGTCTGCCCGCACCAATTCATATTCTGGTGGCGCTAATTTTTGCAATTATCGTTAGCTCACTTCTTGGCGCATTTGTCGGATTTTTAAAAGCGTCCCGTGGCGTCCATGAAGTTATTTCAACCATCATGTTGAACAGCATCATGGCCGGCATCGTCGACTACTTAGCGCAAAATCAATTAAAGCAACCAGGACAACCAAATACGCGAACGCCAGATATTTTGGCAAGTGCTCGCCTGCCACATTTGTTTGGTTGGCCAATTGGTTTTGCAATTGCAATTGCGTTGGCCTTTGCACTTAGCTGGGTTTTAAAGCGGACCACTACTGGTTTTGAATTAGAAACGGTTGGCCGAAATCGCGCTGCTGCTTGGTATGCGGGAATTTCAGTTAAGAAATCAATTGTTTTAGGAATGATGTTAAGCGCCGCAATCGCTGGATTTACTGGTGGAATTTATAGCTCGGAAACCACGGGATACTTCGTGCCCGCCTTTTATTCCGGAATTGGCTTTGATGGCATCACAATTGCATTACTAGGTCGGGCTAATCCAATTGCGCTAATTCCGGGCGCAATTTTTATTGGCGGTATGCGTTCGGCACAATCAGCGATTCAATTTGAATCAGGCGTTGCGCCAGACATCATTAATCTTTTGTTAGCGCTCGTGCTCTTTTTTGCAACGGCACCATTTTTAGCCAAATTGCTTAAATCCAATGCCAAATCAGTTACCACCACCTCGGGTTGGAGCTCCTGATGCGCAAAATTAGAAATTACACGATTGCCGCCGTGCTGCTGGCAGTATGGATCTTTGGATATGTACTCGATTCGGGAATTACCAATTCGGTACTATCTTCCGGCCTGCGATTTGGGATGCCGCTAGCGCTGGCGGCAATGGTTGGAATTATGTGCGAGCGCTCTGGTGTTATTAATATCGGTATCGAAGGAACTATGTTGTTATCAGGTTTCTTTGGTTTCTACGCTGGCGTTTACACCAAAAATGTCCTAATTGGTTTTGCTGCCGCGATTATCGCCGGAATTACCGCATCCTTTCTGCACGCCATGATGACCATTGTTTGGAAAATGGATCAAATTATCGCCGGAACAATTATTAATATTTTAGCTTCGGGTTTAACTTCATTTTTATATGTCGCAGGCGTAACGATTCCAAACAATTGGCCAATTTTTGATATTCCAGTCCTTTCTAAATTGCCCTTAGTGGGCGAATCATTTTTTAGCCAACAAGGTCCAATTCAGTATTTGGGATTAATTTTCATTCCTTTTATCTGGATCATGATGTACAAAACCAGATGGGGACTTCGCACCAGATCTATTGGTGAAAATCCAGGTTCGGCAGATACAGCAGGAGTCTCTGTTATTCGAATGCGCATTACAAATGTTGTATTAGGTGGCGCTATAGGTGGCTTAGTTGGTGGCTTTATCTGTTTGGAATTAGTTGGTTCATTTAGCAAAGAATTTACTGCCGGCGCCGGTTTTACTGCGCTAGCTTTAATGATTTTCGGTCGCTGGAATCCACTAGGCGCTTTCGCAGCTGCGATTGCCTTCGGACTTGCCCAAGCGCTATCAACTCAATTACAAATTTTTGGGGTTCAAGAAATTCCACAACAATTTATTAACATTTTGCCATACGTATTTACGATTGCAGTTCTGGCGTTTTCCGCTGGAAAAGTTCGGCCACCGGCTGCCGCTGGCGCTCCTTATGAAAAGGAGAAGGCATGATCCTGCTAGAAATCAAAGAGTTAACTAAGACATTTCCCGGTGTCGTGGCAAATGAAAAGATTTCAATTGAAGTAAATAAGGGCGAAATTGTTGCCCTACTTGGCGAGAATGGCGCTGGAAAATCAACTTTAGTGAAATCAGTTTTTGGCCTAGTTAAGCCAGATAGCGGAACGATAAAAATTAAAGGTGATGTTATTGAATATGGTGACACCGCTGCCGCGATCGCACATGGCGTTGGCATGGTCCATCAACATTTCCAACTAGTTCAAGTTATGACCGTTACCGAGAACATAATTTTGGGCGACGAACCGCGAAAAGGCGCCTTCGTCAGCATGAAATCGGCCCGCCAAGAAGTTATCGATTTATCAAATAAATATGGTCTGGAAGTTGATCCAGATGCCATTGTTGAAGATTTGCCAGTTGGGCTGCAACAACGAATCGAAATTTTGAAAGCGTTACGTAAAGATATTGATTTACTTATTTTGGATGAACCAACTGCAGTTTTGACGCCACAGGAAATTGATGAATTGTTATCGGTAATCAAGAATTTGGCGGCCAGCGGCGTTGGAGTTTTATTTATCACCCATAAATTGCGCGAAGTTATGGCGATTGCAGATCGCGTAGTTGTTTTGCGAAACGGTAAGTTGGTCGGCACTACCACTCCAAAAGAGACCGACGAAGAGGGCTTGGCGCAGATGATGGTGGGTCGAAACGTGGTGCTCCGCGTTGAAAAGAAGCCGGCTTTAGTTAAAGAAACAGTATTAGAAATTAAAAATTTGTCAGTCAAAGATGACCGAAATTTGATGGCGGTAAATGATTTCTCAATCGAAGTTCATGCCGGTGAAATTCTTGGCATAGCTGGCGTTGAAGGAAATGGCCAACGTGAATTGGTTGAAGCTGTTTGTGGCATGCGTAATCGTGTAACTGGTAGCGTAAAGATTTTGGGCGCAGAATCACCAAATTTAAATCCGCATGATGTCCGTTTGATGGGATTATCCAATATTCCAGAAGATCGCGAAAAAGATGGCTTGGTTTCGACTTATTCGATTGCCGAGAACATGGTCTTAAATCGATACGACCAACCGCCATTTGCAAATAGAGGCATTCGTAATTTTTCCGAGCGCGATAAATATGCAGAAGCCTTAGTTAAAGAATTTGATGTTCGTACTCCAAGTTTTCATAATTTAGCGAGCTCTTTATCGGGTGGAAATAAGCAGAAAGTTGTCGTTGCGCGCGAACTTTCTCAAGATTCCAAAGTAATTGTGGCGTCACAACCTACCCGCGGTGTTGATATTGGTTCGATTGAATTCATTCATAATCAATTGGTAAGTGCCCGCGACAATGGAGCTGGCGTTCTCTTAGTTTCAGCTGAATTAGATGAAATCTTGTCGCTGTCTGATCGAATTGCGGTCATGTATGAGGGCAAAGTTGTTGCGATCCTAAATGGCGAAGGCGCAGACCGGCAGCACATCGGTCGTTTGATGGCAGGTTTAAAAGAGTAATGAATATCGATTGGGATGAATTAAAAGCTCAGGCCATCAAAGTTATGGCCAATGCCTATGTCCCGTATTCGAAATTTCCTGTCGGCGTTGCGGCTTTGGTAGATGATGGTCGAATTGTGGTTGGCTGCAATGTTGAAAATGCCAGCTACGGCATCACGCTTTGTGCTGAATGTGGCGCAGTTTCCGACTTAGTTGCGACCGGTGGCGGACGATTAATTGCGGAAGTTTGCGTCGATAAAGAGCAGAATTTATTACAACCATGTGGCCGCTGTCGCCAATTGCTTTACGAACATGGTGGCCCAGATTTGTTGATATTGACGCCAGAAGGTCCAACTAAATTGGAGAAGTTATTACCTTGGGCATTTGGCCCAGGACATCTCAAATAAATCGCAAATTAATTCCAACTAACACTGGTGGTAGATAGTGGATTTGAACCACTGAAGGCATCAGCCGGCGGATTTACAGTCCGCTCCCATTGGCCACTCGGGCAATCTACCTAGATTATGAAGTTTTGGAATCCGAAGGATACCTT
>JBEGQQ010000059.1:0-9119 GCA_041180925.1 Actinomycetota bacterium | reverse complement strand
AACCTGATTTGTAAATGCGCGGGTTGCGCCTAACCATGGTTTATGGATATTTTCAGCTGCGGTCGACTTTGCAAGATTGGACGAAGTACTTTTCATTTTTTCTCCTTTGTTTACTTTATTTTTATTAACTTATTTGATTTTGGCTAAAACAAGAATTACTTGCTACCCATCTTCAACCAGCGAAATAATTGAGACTAGACATTGAAGGCCAGAGAGCGAAAATGACTGAAATTGGCAGGATTAAGAAAATTATTGGAATCATCATTGTTATCTCCGCTTTACCAGATTTATCAAGAACTAAATTGCGATGATTCACTCGAGCCTCGGAAACATGACGATGTAATACGTCTACCAATGGAGCGCCACGGGTCATTGCAATTACTAACGCGTCAACAAATCGTCTAACAATTAACGAATCGGAATCCTTACTAAAAAGATCCAAAGCCTTATGAAAGGGCATGCCAAGTTTTACTTGAGTAACCACGTGTCTCATGGATTTTGCAAGAATCGAATTTGATCGAAAGGCAATTCTGGAAAAAGCGCTGAGCGGAGTGTCTCCAGCGCCAATTGCTAAAGTCAATATTTCAACTATTGCCGGAAACTCACTCTCCATTTGCAGCCTTCTTCGTTCAACTTGCTTAGTTAGGTCTCGGTCTAGATAGATATACACACCAGTCGAAATAAGTATCGAGAGACTAAATGCTGTAAAAAATTGGAAAATTCCGATGATGAAAAGAAGCATCGGCGTCAAAAAGGCAGCGGTTGAAATCAAAATTTGATTTAATTTAAATCTTTCATAAGTGGTTACAGATTCAATTTTAATCAATCTAGATTTAATATTTGTTTTATCAGGCTTCTTTTTTGCTAATTCATTAGCAAGAGCGAATCCATGATTAATCAATCTTTTGTGAGGTTCATGTTGTGAAGTAGTTAGAAGAAGGATTGCAGCAACTAGGACCAGTAGGAAAGGAATACATATTGCGACAAATATCATCTTGCGTCCAACTTTGAAGGATTCTGGTTGAATACTCGAGGTGTTTCAGGCATCCGTGATAAGAAGTTCATCCAAAAATATGCCAAGACTGTTAGCGCAAAACCCAAAATTAAAATCAAGACTCCTGTTGGGGTTGCAAATGCAGCGGCAGTAGAACTTTGAGTTGCGAGAATTAACAAGAGAAACCATGGAGCTGCGGCTGATAGGTGAGCCGAATTTTTTATCCATCCCTGCTTTATTTGAATTTCTTTACTCAGCATTTGATCTTGTCTTTGAAAATCACCTACCGTCCGTAACAAATTTATTAATTCACCGCCACCTAGATTTTTTGCAATTAGCAACGCCTCGATAACTTGATCACTCCCATGATGTGAAAGTTTTGTACGTACATCTTCTAGGGATTTTTCAAATCCTCTACCTTGACTAATGTCATTTTTAAAAGATTGAAAATATGAGCGAATTGCGATTGGGCCACGTTCAGATAGCCCAACGATGGATTCAGTTAACGAACGACCAGAGTGCAGACCTGAAATCAAGTGGTCAATTGCTTCGGGCCAGCTTTGTGTCAGGTGCTCCTCACGTTTTTTAGCTGACTGCTTAAACAAATTTAAAATCGCTAAGAAGACTAGAAATGAAAAAGGGATTGCTATATTGATTGATCTAGTTAAAAAGCTCGTAAATATAAAAATCAAGAAAGAAACCGCAGCAGCAAGTAACTTTGAATTAGAATTAGATTGTTTAAATTTCATGTAAGCCAAATCCTTTCTCGTATTTGGTTCCATTCCAGCGCCATAGATATTCAGTTTCAATGAATTCATTTTCTATGCGCCCTGTGGTTTTTGAAATTTCACTAATTCTTCTAACACCATTAATGAGCGATACATGAACCAAAATATGGATTGCAGATGCAATAGTTGGTGCGATGAATTTTTGTGAAATGTTTTCGCCTGCGAGCAATGGCAAAGTTTGCAACTTTATGACTGCATCTCGAGTTGAATTTGCATGAATTGTGCCCATGCCCGGTAAACCAGAATTAAGTGCGATTAGTAAGTCCAATGCTTCGGCTTCGCGAACTTCGCCAATAACTATTCTGGATGGGCGCATGCGGAGTGATTCTTTGATTAATTTTCGAAGCGGAATTTCGCCATCACCTTGTAAATTCGCATTTCGAGTCTGCATCGCCACAACGTCAGGGAGATTTGGTTTTAACTCAAACACTTCTTCAATTGTTATTACACGATCTTTAACCGGTGTAGCTCCGACTAAAGCGTTTAACAAAGTGGTTTTTCCTGCCTGCGTTCCGCCACTAACTAAAATGTTTTTTCCATCCGAAACTGATTTTTTAAGAAAAAATGCGATCTCGTCTGACATGACTCCAATTTCAGCGAGTTGATCAATTGAAAGATTTCGCATTACATGTTTTCTGATATTGACGGCCCAGTGTTCCGCGGTTATTTCTGGAATAGTTACGTGAAGCCTTGAACCATCAGGTAATCGGGCATCAACAAAAGGTTGAGACAAATCAAGCCTACGACCACTCCACATTAGAGCTCGATCAACGATATTTCTAACCTCTTCAGAAGTAAGAATTAGATTTGTTAACTCACTTTTGCCATTTTTTGCGATAAATATTCGATGAGGAGCATTAATCCAGATTTCTTCAATTGTTTGATCTTCGATGAATTTACTAAGTTCACCGAATGTAATTTCAAAATCAGAGTTTTGGTTTAATACAGACATGCCGCGAAATTAAGCGGAAAACCAATTAAATGTTTGCAGTGGTCATGAATAGGTGGAAAGCCCCTTGATGTTAATAAGTAATCTAATTTGGATTAGTAGATCGTTTGAATAGAGCTTGGTCTAATAGCTCAAGCGCTGTTATGGAGTCGACTCCACCATTTATTAGTGCTGTGGAAAAAAGGAACTTGCCTTCATAAATATCTGATATGCGACTAATTATATCTTTGCTTTTATCAGGTGAATTTTGATTAATTCTCAGTAAAACAACAAATTCGAGTCGTCCAATTCTAGAGACAACATCTTCGTTTCTAGTTGACTGATTTAAGGTATATGCAAAATCAAGTAATGAAAGTTCTGATATAGCATCTGGAAGAATTATTCTAATAATCCTAAATTGTGAATTATCTCGCCTAGATTGAGCAATTTGTCGCTCGAGATGTTCGTAAAAAAGGGATGCATTTACTAAATTTGTCGCGTCATCAAATTGAATCTTATTTGAATTCATGTTATCTGGATTTGTAGTGTCAATTGCAAATTTAGAAGATTTTTGATTTAGTTTTTGGAAGACTGGAATAGAGAATTCTTTTAGAAAGTCATGCTGGTTGAGATTCGAAGCCGAATTCTGTTTATCGTGTGCTATCCGTTTTAAATTTGAATTGGTTGGTAGAGTGAAGCCCATGAGTCAACTCCAATCGATTAAATTTCGTAGAGATGTAGCATCATCGCTTTTATTCCTTGAGTCAGCCATAGTGTTTTCCCTAGATATCTTTCTGATTTACAAGGGACTAACTGCAGAAAATACGTCTGACCCTAAAGCACTCGCAGGAGAGATCTTTTTTTACACGGCTGGTGCGTTATTAATTTTTCTAATGGGAATGGGAGTTAGAAGATCAATTCGATTTGCTACTGCTCCTGCAATTTTGACAAACTTAATTAGTGTCGGGATTTCCTGGTACATGATTTCTGGCGGATTAGTAATTTTCGGCCTCGTTCTTGCTTCGGTGGGAATTTCTGTCGTATTGCTTTTGGGATCTTTAGTAAATAAATAGTTGCTGGAATATTGGTTAAGGATTCGGTTGCAACAAGTGAGTGAAAGTAACAACCCTCACACTTTAAGTGGAATCGAAATAACCCACTTCCTTTTAAATTAGATTTTCCCCGCCAATTCGATGCCTTTCACGGGCTCAAGATTTAACCAAGGCTGGTCAGCAGATAGGCTAAGACCCGTGACCAATGGTGATCTCGGAGCCAATGAGTGGCTAGTAGACGAGATGTTCGAGTCATATTCAAAAGATCCAAATTCCGTAGATCCCGTTTGGCGTGATTACTTCCTAAAAACAAAAGGTTCAAATGGAAGCGCACCAATTTCAAATCAAACGGCAAATGCAAACCAAAACGGAAGTTCTTTAGCTGGTGCACCACGTGGTGGCGTGCCACCAATTCCGAAAGCAGATACGGGTTCGATCGCGCCACAATTTAATCAACAAACTTCTGCACCAGTAGCGCCACCGGCACAACCATCTCAGCCAATTCAACAAGTGCAACAAGTTTCACCAACTCAAGTTTCACCAAGTCAAGTTTCACCAACTCAAGTTTCACCAAGTCAAGTTTCACAACAGGAAGTTCTAAAACAATCTTTCGCGCCTGCGGCAACGCCTGCAGATCCAATAGTTAAACCAGCACCAGTTGTCACATCGCCGGGTTCGGCTCGAATTGAAGTTTTGCGCGGGGTATCAGGACGCGTAGTTCAAAGCATGGAAGCTTCGCTTTCGGTTCCAACAGCAACAAGCGTTCGTGCAATTCCAGCGAAATTATTAATAGACAATCGAATCGTCATTAATAATCACTTAAAGCGTGGCCGCGGTGGAAAAGTTTCATTCACCCATTTGATTGCTTACGCGATGATTAAAGCAATTCGCAAATTGCCAGAAATGAATACATTTTTTACGGAACAAGATGGAAAACCAGCAGTTGGTTATCCGGAACATATAAATCTTGGTATCGCAATTGATTTGGCAAAAGAAGATGGAACTCGCCAATTACTAGTCCCATCAATTAAAGGTTGCGAAAACTTAGATTTCGCTCAATTCTGGAATGCATACGAAGAGACTGTAAAGAAGGCGCGCAATGGCCAATTAACAGTTGAAGATTTTTCTGGCACAACTGTTTCGCTAACTAATCCGGGCACAATCGGCACAGTTCATTCAGTGCCGCGATTGGTTCAAGGCCAAGGTTTAATTCTTGGCGTTGGCGCAATGGATTACCCAGCCGAATTCCAGGGCGCAAGCGAAGAAACATTGAATAACATGGGCGTTGGCAAAGTAGTCACGCTAACTAGCACTTATGACCACCGAATTATTCAAGGTGCGCAATCTGGGGATTTCTTAAAAATTATCAATGAAGAATTAATTAGCGATGAGTTCTATCGCGAAGTTTTTGAAGCAGTTCGCGTTCCATATGCGCCTATTAAATGGTTTACCGATGTTGATTCTTCAACTGATGGAGATATTGATAAAGCAGGACGGGTCCAACAATTAATTCAGGCTTACCGCAGTCGTGGGCACCTAATTGCTGATGTCGATCCATTGACCTACGAACAACGCGAGCACCCAGATGTTGATGTTAGAACTTACGGACTGACACTTTGGGACTTGGATCGAGTATTCCCAACTGGTGGTTTTGGCGGCAAGTCACATATGAAATTACGCGAAATTTTAGGAATTTTGCGCAATGGTTATTGCCGAACAACTTCGGTGCAATTTACCCACATTCAAAATCCAGAAGAACGTAAATGGATTCAAAATCGATTCGAAGCTCGAATTCCAAAAATGGAACAGAGCCGCCAGCTACATATCTTGCGCAAACTAAATAGTGCAGAAGCATTTGAAACTTTTTTGCAAACTAAATTCGTTGGCCAGAAGCGTTTTTCACTAGAAGGCGGCGAATCGGTAATCCCTTTACTAGATGCAGTTTTATCAGCAGCAGCTGAAGCAAAACTCGACGAAGTTTGCATTGGTATGCCGCACCGCGGTCGATTAAATGTCTTAGCAAACATAGCTGGTAAATCACACGGCCAAATTTTCCAAGAGTTCGAAGGCCATTACGCCGAAAACGAAGTTCAAGGATCCGGCGACGTTAAGTACCACTTGGGTACTGAGGGCGTCTTTACCGCCGCAAATGGAGCATCAACCAAAGTTTATTTAGCTGCAAACCCATCACACTTAGAAGCAGTCAATCCAGTTCTTGAAGGTATTGTTCGCGCAAAGCAAGATAAATTAAATATCAAACAAGCTTATTCAGTCATGCCAATTTTGATTCATGGTGATGCTGCCTTTGCTGGTCAAGGCGTAGTTGCCGAGACCATGCAATTCTCACAATTAAGTGGTTATCGCACTGGTGGCACGATGCACATAATCATCAATAACCAAGTTGGATTTACCACCTCACCAAATTCTTCGAGAACTTCGTTATATGCAACTGATGTTGCAAAAATGGTCCAAGCGCCAATTTTCCGAGTAAATGGTGATGATCCTGAAGCATGCGTTCGCGTTGCCGAAATTGCATTCGCTTATCGCGAGGAATTCCACAAAGATGTTGTAATCGACATGATTTGTTACCGCCGCCGTGGTCACAACGAAGGTGATGAACCAAGTTTCACACAGCCAATGATGTATCGCTTGATCGATGCCAAGCGCACAACCAGAACACTTTATGCCGAATCCTTAGTTGGACGTGGTGACATCACGCCAGAACAAAATGAAGCAATCAGCGCTGAATTTGCCGCAACATTAGAATCAATTTATAACGCAGTTCATAACACCGAGCCAGAGAATCCAATTTGGAATGTGCCAAAGACACCAGAAGCAAATGAAATTCAAACTGCGATTACCGAGGAAACTGCGCGAAAGATTGCGACAACCCAAGTTGCTATTCCAGAAGGTTTCACAGTCCATCCAAAACTTTTGCCGCAATTACAACGTCGCGTTGAAATGTTGAACGACGGAACAATTGATTGGGGAATGGGCGAAATCTTGGCCTATGGTTCGTTAATTCAAGATGGCCATCCAGTTCGAATTGCTGGACAAGATGCCCGTCGCGGAACATTTAGCCATCGCCATGCAGTCGTCATTGATAAAGAAAATGGCAGCGAATGGACTCCGCTCCGTGCGCTGACCCATGACGATAGCCATTTCTTTGTAGTTGATTCTTTGCTTTCAGAATATGCCGCACTTGGTTTCGAATATGGATATTCAACGGAACGTCCTGATGCCCTTGTGATTTGGGAAGCTCAGTTCGGCGATTTCGCAAATGGTGCTCAGACAGTTATTGATGAATTTATTTCATCATCACTTCAGAAATGGGGCGAGCGTTCTTCAGTTGTAATGGCACTTCCGCACGGATATGAAGGACAAGGGCCGGATCACTCTTCGGCGCGAATCGAACGTTATTTACAACTTTGCGCGGAACAAAACATGACTGTTTCACAAACAACAACACCAGCCCAACACTTCCATTTATTGCGTTGGCATGTAAATAATCCAGCACGTAGACCATTAATTGCATTCACACCAAAATCGATGCTGCGCATGAAAGCAGCTGCTTCGAAATTAAGTGACTTTACTTCCGGCACTTTCCAGCCAGTAATTGATGACCCAACTGTGCAAAATGCCACGCGTTTAATTTTCTGTTCTGGTCGAATTTATTACGATTTAATCGCCGAGCGCGAACGCCTTGGTGAGAATTCAACTGCAATTGTTCGGGTTGAATTACTTTATCCATTGCCGGCAAAAGAAATGGCAGAAATTGCGGCGAAGCATCCAAATGCGAATCTACTTTGGGTACAAGATGAACCAGCGAACCAAGGTCCATGGTCGTTTATTGCGTTACGCACTGCAGAACAATTTGGTGGTCGTGGCTTTGGCGGTCGCACTTTGCGTCGCGTTTCTCGCCGCGCAACAGCTAGCCCAGCAACTGGTAATCACCATTTACATGAAGTAGAGCAGAAGTCGCTTCTGCTTGAAGCGTTTACTCGCTAAAAATTAATTAACTTATTACTTTCGCGTCAACTAAGTTCATAGGAATTGGTCCCCATTGGCGAGAATCAACGCTTTCAAGTTGGTTGTCGCCTTCAACCCAAATCATCAATTGATTGGTATTTGCTGACATATTCATTCGTTTGATTCGCTTAATCATTGTTTGGCCTTCGCGATCAAAAATAACAACATCTCCAATCATCAGGCGATCAAGTTGTTTTTGGCGACGCCTACCTTCTTTTGCAATCGAGGCATAAATCATCAATGCCCCATCTTTGAAGGTCGGGGCCATTGAATTGCCCGTAATCTTCACAACACCCAGCCGCTGGCCAAGGAAAATAGCCATGAGAAGTGAAGGAATAGCGGAGATGCGAAAAGCGTTCATCAGAAGTAGTCTTTCACACTAAGGGATTTTAAATAAGGGCAATAAAGTAGTTAGCAGTCAGTATTAAGCGGTAAGCAAGTTGAGCAGTTAAAAGTATTAAAAACGGCAGTAACCAATCAAAAAGCAGTAGTAACCAATCAAAAAACAATAGACGTAGTTCAAACTCAGGAGAGATAAATGAATCTAAAGATTAGAACCGCAAGCGCACACTGTGACTTGCCATGTGGAGTTTACGATCCAGCCCAGGCGCGAATCGAAGCGCTATCGGTAAAAGCTTGTATGGAAAAGTACGCAGCAAGCTCAGATCCTGATTTCAAATCGCGCGCAGTTTCAATTAAGGAAGCTCGCTCATCTATGGTCAAAGAACACCTATGGGTACTTTGGACAGATTACTTCAAGCCAAATCACTTTGAAGCGCATCCACAACTTCACAGCCTATTTAATGAGGCGACGAAGTTGGCTGGTGCGGCAGGCACAAAGAGCACAAACGACCCAGCAGTTGCAGATAAGTTAATCGCAAAGATTGACGAAATTGCAGAAATTTTCTGGGCAACCAAGAAATAAATATAAAAATAAAAATTATTTAGATTCGAATAGTTTTTGAGCAGCGGTGCGGGCGAGGAAAGTTACTCGCTCCACCGTTGATCTTTTTTGGATAGCTTTTAATACTAAGCGCTCGCCTTCGTAAATTTCACAAGAAAAGGTGAGCACGTTATTCAATTCGCCCTCTTGACCAATACATTCAGCGCTAGCTTGTAGTTCGGCGCCGATAGCTGCTGAGGTTGCTGCCTCTAAAGTCATTGAATTTAAAATTGTTGAAATTCCGGTGCCACAATATTCGTCGAGTGCGGCGATGGCCGCTGATTCAAGAAGTGAAATCAAATTTGCATTTGAAACCACAGTTAAATCCCCAACTCCCTGCGCTGCCAAAGTATCACCCGGGCGAACTGTCATTGTTGCAAAACCA
>JBEGQQ010000058.1:0-3792 GCA_041180925.1 Actinomycetota bacterium | reverse complement strand
TTCCAACAGTTCCGCATAATGTACTTAACGCCCTTGCTGCCACCGGCATTGCTCGAGCGGCTGATGTGGAATTAACAGATATTCGAAATTCGATCACAACTTTTCGCCCAGGTCGCCATCGAATTGAAATTGTGCTTGAGAAAGATGGCATTAGTTGGGTTAACGACTCTAAGGCAACAAATCCGCATGCAGCGCTGGCCTCAATTTTGGCCTGTAATCGAGCAATTTGGATTGCGGGCGGTTTAGCTAAAGGCGCATCTATGACGGAGTTAGTTGCTCGCGCAAAGCCACGCATCAAACATGCCCTTCTGATTGGAACCGATCGAGAGTTGATTGCTACCGAATTAAAAAAACATGGACTGACTTTTGACTATATTGATGGTGAATCAGTCATGGCAAAGGCAATTAGTCGAGCTCTGGAATTGGCAAGCGAAGGCGATACCGTGTTACTTGCGCCCGCTTGTGCCTCTATGGATCAATTTAAATCTTACGCAGATCGCGGCGATCAATTTGTAGCTCAAATTAACGAGCAGGTGAAGTGATGAAACGTTATTATCAAATGTTTATTGGCTCCGTTGCATTTCTAACTCTTGGTGGTTTGGTGATGGTTTTTTCGGCCTCTTCTGCTGCGGCGATTGCCCAAACGGGTGCAATTTACGGCCTTAGCTGGAAGCAAGCTGCAGCCATAATTGTAAGTGCGCCGTTAGCTTGGTTTGCTTCCCAGTTGTCACTTGATGCCTGGAAAAGATCTGCCCGAGTGGGAGTTTGGATCTCCATCGCAATGCTCTCACTCTTGCAGATTAAATCAATCAGTAAATCGGTTAATGGAAATACAAACTGGATTACGTTTGGTCCATTTGATTTACAGCCAAGTGAAGTGGCCAAATTCTTCTTAATATTATGGGCGGGTTATTTAATTTCTCGCCAGAACACAAAGCGTGATCGCAATTTTGCGATCACTTTAGTCGGAGGATTTTTTCTATCCCTACTTTTAGTGTTGTTGGGAAAAGACCTTGGTTCGGCCATTGTGATTGGGTCAATCATGTTGGCGTTAATTTGGATTAGTGGCTTACCAGCTAGATTTGTTGGTTTTATCTCTTCAGTCGGAATTGTGGCAGTTGCTACTTTGGTCTTAAGCCAGCCATATCGGCGCGAAAGATTCTTGGCAGTGTTAAATCCGTTTGCCGACGGAACTTATAAAAACGCAGGTTGGCAACCGGCTCATAGCATCATGGCGCTAGCTAGCGGCGGAATCTTTGGTGTTGGCTTGGGTGGTTCAAAACAGAAGTGGGGCAATCTTCCGGAAGCTCACACCGATTTTATTTTTTCGATTATTGGTGAAGAGCTCGGGATGGTCGGTGCCGTCTCAGTAGTTTTAGCGATTGCAATCTTGATTTATGCAACTATAAGAATTTCGTTAAATTCCAAAGATCAAATGTCAAAATATGTTGGAATTGGAATTGCTAGTTGGATTGCGATTCAATCAATCATCAATTTAGGTTCGGCAACTGGGGTATTTCCAGTTGTGGGCGTAACTTTGCCATTTGTTTCTTATGGCGGATCTTCCATGTTGGCTCTTGCATTAGCCGTTGGTTATATCGCTGGGATTGCCTTTAGAGATCCCGAATTAAAATCTGAGATAAATACTTCCTGGCCAAGGCAGCGGGCATGAATCGAATTCTTTTTGCAGGTGGTGGCACTGCAGGTCATATCGAACCAGCCTTGGCAACGGCAAATGCTTGGCGGAAAAAATATCCTGGTGATCAGATTTATTTTTTAGGTACCAAAGATGGATTGGAACAGAAGCTGATTCCGGCAAATGAGTTAATTTTAATTCCGAAAGTAGTGGCGCCAAGATCGTTAACAATTCCAGCTTTGATTTCACCAATTCAATTAACGAGCACAGTATCGAAGACGCTGAAGATAGTTAAAAATTTTGACGTTGTGGTTGGTTTTGGTGGTTATGTATCTGCTCCGGCATATTTAGCTGCAGCAATCTTGCGAAAGCCAATCATCATTCACGAAGCAAATGCCAAGCCAGGATTAGCCAACCGGATGGGTGCAAAATTTGCGAGCGAAATCGGTGTCGGATATGAATTGGCAACTTTGCAACTGCCCAATGCAAAAGTTGTAGGAAATCCGCTAAAGGATCAAATCATTTTGGCTAGTAAACAAATTGATTGGGCGAAAGCGCGGTCAGCAGCCAAAAAGCGAATTGCTGCTACAAATGATTTACCAATGATTTTAATTCTGGGGGGTTCGCAAGGAGCTCGCTCGATCAATAACGTGATTTCACAAGTGAATTTAAGCAATTATTTTGTGCTGCATTCGGTTGGTGCATCAAATGAATTACCGGCAGCAACGACAAATTATTGCCCCGTAACCTATATAAATGAAATGGCCGATGCGTTGTTAGCAGCAGATTTAATTATTTCCCGAAGTGGCGCCATCGCCTGTAGCGAAATTGCAGCTCTTGGTAGATATGCGCTTTTTATTCCCCTTCCGATTGGTAATGGTGAGCAGGCGCTAAATGCGCAAGCATTGATAAATGCTGGTCGGGCTGAATTGATTATGCAGCGACAATTTACTTCTGATTGGTTAGCAAACCATCTTCCTAATTTGATGAAAAGCGCCTTGGAAAGTCCCGAAACTCCACTCGGCACGCCACTTAATGCACCGGCAGAATTAGTTGCGATGATTGAATCGGTGCTGAAATGAAATTAAGCGAACTTATCGGAAAGCGAATTCACTTCATTGGGATTGGCGGATCTGGAATGAGTGGTTTAGCTCGAATTGCGCTTTCGCATGGGATTAAAGTAAGTGGTTCTGATAATTCAGATTCGCAGATACTTAAAGCGCTTGCCGCCCTCGGTGCCGATATTTATCTTGGCCATGATGCCAAGAATGTTGAAGGGGCAGATTTAATTGTCTATTCCAATGCCATCAATTCCGATAATTGCGAACGGCAAGCAGCCGGAACAATTCCAATAATTACCCGAGCTGCCGCTTTGGCCTTGTTAATGTCTGAGTCAATTTCGATTGCGGTCGCTGGGACTCATGGCAAGACCACAACTTCATCGATGTTAACTGTTGCGATGCAAGCTTGCGGCGCCGATCCATCATTTGCAATTGGCGGATTGTTGAAATCCTCCGGTTCAAATGCTCATCGCGGAACGGGAAAATACTTTGTGGCTGAAGCAGATGAATCTGATGGATCCTTTGTGGCCTATCACCCGAATGGCGCCGTAATTACTAATGTCGAATGGGACCATGTCGACCACTTCAAATCAGAAGCCGATGTAATAGAGGCGTTTAAACAGTTCGTTGGAACTATTTCCAGGGACGGGTTCTTGGTTTTTTGCGCCGATGATGAGTTGGCTAGCCAAGTTGCCAAAAACTCTGCCGCAACGTGCATCTCATATGGCAAATCACAATCAGTCGATCTGCGAATCGATTCGATTGAATTGACTGCGACTGGCGGCTCAGCTCGATTATTGTGGCATGGCGCAAAGATTGGGCAGTTAGTTTTACAAGTTCCTGGCGAACATAATTTATTGAATGCAGCTGCGGCAATCGCAGTTGGGCTACATCTAGAGCTTCCAATCAATTCACTTTTGGACGGGTTAGCAAATTTCCGAGGAGCTGGCCGAAGATTTGAATTGAAAGGAAGTGCGAATGGCGTCCGAGTGATTGATGATTACGGACATCATCCGACTGAAATCGATGTAACACTTGCGGCCGCAAAACGCTTTGCTGGTGATGGTCGCTTATTGGTGATCTTCCAGCCACACC